>CAYVSR010000001.1:0-1019 GCA_964453125.1 uncultured Phycisphaeraceae bacterium
CCCCGACATCGTGGCCGCGACGAAGCCGGATTACATCGGTGGAGACGGCGTGGTGGGAGTGGCGCTGAACTCCGCCACGGGGATCACGACCAATCCACCGACGTACCACTACACGAACGGCGACCCCGCGTGGCTCGGCGTCGGCGACCTCCGACATCCGAGCAAAGGCGCGCCCGACGGCGCCGCCAAGCCCGCGCCGACCGTGATCGTCCTTGGGAACTCACTGTCGCAGACGTACGAGAACATGACGCTGCTCGACACGGTGGCGTTCGCGCTGCCCTGCCCCGGCGATGCGAACGGCGACAACGTGGTGGACTTCCTCGACCTGAACATCGTGCTCTCCGACTTCGGGCAGAGCGGCGCGCCGGGCGCGCTGCAGGGCGACCTCGACGACGACGGGGACTGCGACTTCGTCGATCTCAACATCGTGCTGAGCGCGTTCGGCGCGGCGTGCTGAAGTGAAGCGCACGATCCTCCGCTCGCGCGGCGCCTGGCGACGGTTTCCCGCCCCGGTGGGGCGAAGAGGCGAGAGGGGGACTCATGCTTGAAATCCTCCAGCGGGGCCCCATACTGGAAGTGAGCGCCGCAGAGCCGTCCCGGGCGGTCGACCGGCGCAGGAGGAGAGCCTTATGCGCGCACGTCCTGAGCCCCGCCGCACGCAGGTGATGGGCTCGCGTCTGACCCGAGCCGTGGTCGGCTCGGTCTGCCTCGTCCTCGCCTGCGGGCTGCTCACGGGCGGCGCCTGCCCGGCGATCAACACGGGGGTGTTTGTGACCCAGGAGGCGCTCGTGCCCGAACCGCGCGACGTCGCGGTCGTCGAGAACGAGCCCGGCGCTGGCACGGCGACGCTCGCCGTCGCGCAGGAACACGAGCTCGTGCGCATCGAATCCCTCCTGGGCGAAGGGACCGTCTACGTGACAGACACCGCGCCCGAGGACCCCGAGCGCATCCTCGCCGCCGTCATCACGTCTCCGACAACCGATGTGCTCGTGAAGTTCAAGTCCGGCCTGTGCTGGATG
>CAYVSR010000001.1:1029-31005 GCA_964453125.1 uncultured Phycisphaeraceae bacterium
GCCATTCATCTTCGAGCAGCCGCTCGAGCCCTTCAACTCGGACAACTTCTGCTCCGCCGACTTCGACAACGACACCGACGTCGACGTGGCTGTCCTGTTCACCGACTTGCAGTCGCCGGTCTTTCCCACGACGGTGCGGATCTTCCTGAACAACGGCGCGGGCGAGTTTGCGCCGGGCCAGGTTCTCGCGATTCCCTCGCCGTTCTTCGCGGACTCGCTCTCGGCTGGCGATGTCAACGGCGACACCAGACCCGACCTGCTCGCCGTCAGCGGCAGCGCAACCCACGTTCTCGCGTGCCAGCCCAACGGCAGCTTCTTCTACTTCGACACCGCGACCGGCACGGTCTCCGCCTTCCCCACCACGCCCCTGCCCGGCGCGAACGCCGGCGTCATCACCCGCTTCAACGCCGACACGGCGGGCGACCTCGTCTTCTCCCGGACCAGCGGCGGCGTGTCCGTGCGCCTGGGCAACGGCAACGGGACCTTCCAGCCGCCCGCGTCGCTCCCGGGCATCTTCGCAGGGAACCTGGTGGTCGATGACTTCAACGCCGACGGAGTGAATGACGTGGTGATCGCCGGGCAGGGCCCGGGTGTCGTGTCCATCTACCACGGCACGGGCTCGGGCGGCATCGGGGCGCCGCTGGACCTCGATGCATCCCAGTCGCCCGACCGGCTGGGCGTGTTCTACGCCCCGGGCGACACCCGCCCCGACCTCTTCACCGTGCACAAGTTCAACAACGCGATCCAGTCCTACATCAACACCGATGCGGGGTGGCGGGTCGCGGACCGCGTCCCGTTCGTCGACGAGAACGACGAGGGCATCTTTCCGCGCGACGCGACCTTCGCTGACGTCAACGGCGACGGTTTTCTCGATGTCGTCGCGTGCGGCGCCTCCGGCCACCTGAGCTTCACACTCAACGGCGCCGACGGCTCGGGCGCGCTGCTCCCCACGCGCTCGCTGGACATTGGGCCGGGGCTCGGGCGCATCGAGGCGCTCGCGCCGCTGGCGGGCCAGGGGGATGCGCGGCAGCCGATCGTCACGAGCGTCTTCAACTCGACAACCACGGCCGTGGCGCGCCTGGACACCTCGGTCAGCCCACCCGCCTGGCTGATCGCCCAGGTGTTCAATCCGCCCTTCGCTGTCACCGACTTCGGCGTCGCCGACTTCAACGGCGACGGGCGCGAGGACATCGCCATCAGCCACGCGGCAGGAAACGGCTCGTTCACCGTCCGGTTCCAGAACGCCGCGGGCGTGTTCGACACCGAGCAGAACTTCGCGTTCGGGGGCGGGGCGTGGTCGAACATCCTCGTCGCGGACCTGGACCATGCGCTGGGGCTGGACGTCATCCTCGCCGACGGCGCCGGCGGCGACTTGCGCACGCTGCTCAGCGACGGCGTCGGCGGCTTCGCGCCCGGCTTCACGACGTCGTTCACGCCCACGCTCTCCTTGAACGTCGCGGCGAGCGACCTGAACGGGGACGGGATGGTGGAGATCATCGTCGGCGTTGGACCCGGCGGGGGCGACAACGGCTCGGTGCGTGTGCTCTCGCTCACCGGCGCGGGCGGGCTGGCGTCGACCTCGACGATCCCGACTTTCCGGCGCCCCGTGCGCGTGGGCGCGGGCGACTACGACGGCGACGGGCGAACCGATATCTCCTTCGGCTTGCAGGCGGCCACCCCGTTCGCCGACGGCGCGCTGGGCGTCATCCTCAACACGCCCACGGGCATCGCGGGTGGCGTGCCGACCTATTACTACGCCAGCGGCGACACGAAGTGGGCGGACGTCGCCGACCTGCGCAACCCGCTCTCGCGCGCCCGCAATGGCGGGCAGCCCGCGCTCACGGCGGTCGTCATGGGCCCTTCGCAGATCTCGCCGTATGAATCGATGACAATCCTCGACTCGCTCTTCCTGGCGCTCCGGCCTTGCGAGGGCGATGCGAACGGCGACGGCGTGGTGGACTTCCTCGATCTGAACATCGTGCTGTCCGACTTCGGGCAGAGCGGCGCGCCGGGCGCGCTGCAGGGCGACCTCGATGACGACGGCGACTGCGATTTCGTCGATCTCAACATCGTGCTGAGCGCGTTCGGCGCGGCGTGCTGAGACGGCGCGGGTGGATCAGGCGCAGACGTGAGACTGCGGCGCCCCGCTGGGGCGCTGGCGCGCGGGCGACCACCATCCACGGGCGCGCGGCGAAGCGCCGCGGCCCGTGGCAACGATCTGTCGCCCCGCTGGGGCGGAAACCGAGGCCGGGGACGGAGGTGAGCACGCCCGCCGCTCGCGGCCGCGCTGCATCCGCCGCGCGCCCCGACTGGTACGCTTCGCTGTTATGACGACCACCACGCGCTTCGTTGTCGCCTCCCTCCTCCTCGTCGCCGGCCTGCCCCTCGCCTCCTGCAACCAGCAGCGCGCCACGGACGCGACCGCGACGGGCGGCGCATCGCGCGCCACGTCGCGCTCCAGCGCGGACGGCGCCCTGCTCGCCCTGCTCGACGAGGACGACCAGGCGTCGCTGAAGCGCAACCCGATCGAGGCGACGCGCCGCGGCGACCGGCGCTACGACGCGCTGCTGCCCGATGTCTCCAGCGCGGGCGCCCGGGCCGCGACGGAGGACGCGAAGGGGCGCCTCGCCTCCCTCGCGAAGATCGACCGGGCGGCGCTCACGCCGGCCAACCGAGTCAGCGCGGCGCTGCTGGAGCGTGAGCTGACCGACCGCGTCGAGGGCTCGCGGTTCAACGGCTGGCAGGTGCAGGTGACGCAATTGGACGGCCCCCACCAGGACCTGCCCCAGCTGCCCGACCACATCACGTTCACGGCGGAGAAGCACTACGAGGACTACTGCTCGCGCCTGGAGGCGATCCCCGCGTACATCGACACCTGCATCGCGGACATGCGCGAGGGGCTGAAGGCCGGCAACACGCCGCCGAAAGTGGTGATGGGCAAGGTGCACGAGCAGGCGCTCGAGCAGGGCGACGCGAAGTTCGCGGCGGACCCCGCCAGCCACGACCTCTACAAGCCCTTCGCCAAGCGCGCGAAGAACGACGCGCTGGCCGCGCGGGCGAAGAAGGCCATCGCGACGGGCGCGGCGCCGGCGTTCCAGAAACTGGGCGTCTTCCTGCGCGACGAGTACGTGCCCGGCTGCCGCGCGACCATCGCGTGCGCCGACCTGCCCGACGGCGCCGCCCGGTACCAGTTCAGCCTCAAGGTGATGACCACGACGGACATGACGCCCGAGCAGATCCACACGCTGGGGCTGTCGGAGGTGGCGCGCATCCGGGCCGAGATGATGACGGTGATCGCCCGGTCGGACTTCCCCGAGCGTGATTCGCTCAAGGGCGACGACCTGTTCCGCGCGTTCCTGACGTATCTGCGCACGAACGAGCGGTTCGTGTGCAAGACGCCCGAGGACCTGCTCGAGGGGTACCGCGACGTGGCCAAGCAGTGGGACGCGGAGATGCCCCGCATGTTCGGGCGCATGCCGCGGCTGCCCTACGGCGTGCGCGAGATGCCCGCCTTCATCGCGCCGACGCAGACGACGGCGTTCTATCAGTCGGGCTCCCTCGAGAACGGGCAGGCGGGGTTCTTCGTGGCGAACACGTACAAGCTGAACGAGCGGCCCAAGTACGAGATGGTGCCCCTCACGCTGCACGAGGCGTCGCCCGGGCACCACCATCAGATCGCGCTGGCGCAGGAGATGGAGAACGTGCCGGAGTGGCGCAAGCGGCGCTGGCACACGGCGTACGGCGAGGGCTGGGGGCTGTACTCGGAGCGCATCGGGCTGGAGGTTGGCGAGGGGCGGCCGGACTCGGTCTACTCGCCGCGCCCCGCGAACGCGCCGGCGACGGCGCGGGTGAAGCCGGGCGAGGCGGGCTACAAGGGGATGTACCAGAACCCGTACGACGATTTCGGGCGTCTGACGTACGAGATGTGGCGGGCGATGCGCCTGGTGGTGGACACGGGCATGCACGCCAAGGGCTGGTCGCGCCAGCAGGCGATCGACTTCATGCTGAACAACTCGGGCCTGACGCGCGAGAACGTGGAGCGCGAGGTGGACAGGTACATCGCGTGGCCGGGGCAGGCGTGCGCGTACAAGATCGGGGAACTGAAGATCCGCGAGCTGCGCGCGTGGGCGGAGAAGGAACTGGGCCCCAGGTTCGACGTGCGCTCGTTCCACGACTGCGTGCTCGGCAGCGGCAGCGTGCCGCTGAGCGTGCTGGAGGAGATGGTGAGGGAGTGGGCGGCGGCACGGAAGGCCGGGTGAGGGACGGCGATTCCGATCGGGGCTAGACTCCGGTTGTCCGAGGCGCACGGCGCGTGCCATGCGGGCCGATGCTGGGCCGGGGAGCCCCGAAGGAATCCCGCGTGCAACCCGACGATGCGCTGTACGGCCTTCACGCCGAGGTCCTCCAGAGCATGCAGACGGAGGTGCGCGAGCGCCTCACGCTGCTCACGCCCCTGGACGAGGCGTGGCAGCCGGCCGACTTTCTCCCCGATTTCTCGCGCGAGGCGTGGCGCGACGACCTGAACTCGCTCCGCGAGGGCGCGCAGTCGCTCAACGACGAGACGCTGGTCGTGCTGGTGGGCGACATGGTCACGGAAGAGGCGCTGCCAAGCTACGCGGTGTCCCTCAACACCATCGCGCAGGACCTCAACGGCGCGTCGGACAGGCCGTGGGCGGTGTGGCTGCGCGGCTGGACGGCGGAGGAGAACCGGCACGGCGACCTGCTCAACGCGTACCTGCGCCTCACCGGTCGCGTGGACATGCGCGCCGTCGAGCGCACCGTGCACCACCTGATCGCCGCGGGCTTCGACCCCAAGACGTACCCCGAGCCGTACGCCGGCCTGGTGTACACCTCGTTCCAGGAGCGTGCGACGCGGATCTCGCACGGCAACGTGGGCAAGATGGCGTCGGAGCAGGGGGTGGAGTCTCTGGGGCGCATCTGCCGGCGCATCGCGGGGGACGAGGCGCGCCACGAGGCGTTCTACACCGCGATGATGGGCCTGGTGTTCGACCGCGACCCCGAGGGCGCGATGCTCGCCTTCCACGCCATGATGCGCACCGTGATCGCCATGCCCGGGCGCCTTATGCACGACGGTCGCGACCCGGATCTCTTCGACCACTTCGCGATCGTGGCGCAGCGCATCGGCGTGTACACGGTGCGCGATTACGCGCAGATCATCGAGCACCTCGTGCGCGTGTGGGACATCGCCTCGCGCAGCGTGAGCGGCAAGGCCGCCAAGGCGCAGGAGTCGCTCCTCAAGCAGGCGGCGCGATACGAGTCGCTCGCGGAGCGCATCGGCGAGTCCCTCACCGCCCAGCCGCGCGTGCCCTTCGCGTGGATCCACGGGCGCAAGGCCTGAGCGCGCCCCGCGGCGCCGGACGGGCCCGGACGTAGCATGGGGTCATGACAATGCCCCGCTCGCGTCTCATTCGCTCGATCATTGTTATCGGCTTGGCGAGCCTCGCGTCCGCGCCCGCGCTCGTCGCGCGCCAGGGCGCGGACGCCCCCGCGAGCGCGCCCGCGCCGGCGAACGCCGCCGAGCGCTGGAAGGGCGCCATCGCGCTGCCGGGCGGGCAGTCGCTCGATTTCGAAGTGGTCTTCACGCCGGCGCAGGGGGGCGCGGGCGGCTTCGGCGCCGCGGTGTCCATCCCCACGCAAGGCCTCGACGACGGCGCGTGCACGGGAGTGACCTACACCGACGCGGCCATCGCGTTCACCCTCACGCTGCCCAGCCCCGAAGCCACGTGGCCGGCGTTCACCGCCATGCGCGACGGCGCCGACCCCGCGAAAGCCGCGGGCACGATGCGCCAGGCCGGCATGGAGTTCCCCTTCACGCTCGAGCGCCTGAAGGAGGGCGAGACCGTCGGACCCAAGCGCCCGCAGGAGCCCAAGGCGCCATTCCCGTACACCTCGCGCGAGGTGTTCGCGCTCAACAGCGCCGACGGCACGAAGATCGCGGGCACGCTCACCATCCCCGAGGCGGGCGCGTTCGGACCCGGGCCGCACCCGGTGGCGCTGCTCATCACCGGCTCGGGCCAGCAGGACCGCGACGAGACCCTGTTGGGCCACAAGCCCTTCCTCGTGCTCGCCGACCACCTGACTCGCGCGGGCGTCGCCGTGTTGCGCGTGGACGACCGCGCCGTGGGCGGCTCGACCTCGGGCAAACCGCTCGAGGAGTGCACGACGGACGATTTCGTGGGCGACGCGCTGGCGTGCGTCGAGCTGCTCAAGACGCGGCCGGAGGTGGACGCGAAACGCATCGGGCTCATCGGGCACTCGGAGGGCGGGCTGATCGCGCCGATGGTCGCGGCGAAGTCGGCGGATGTCGCGTTCGTCGTGCTGCTCGCGGGGCCTGGGGTGAACGGGCGCGAAATATTGATGGAGCAGGTCCCCGCGGGCGCGAAGGCCGGCGGCGCGACGGAGGAACTGGTCGCGGCGATCCGCGAGCGCACGGGGGCCCTGCTCGACGCCGTCGCGGGCGGGGACGAGGACGCGATCCGCGCCGCCGCACGCGCGCTGGTCGAGGCCGACCCGGACACCGCGAAGGCCGACGCCGCCATGCTGGACCAGACCGCCCAGATGCTGGCGCAGCAGTTCTCCTCGGCGTGGTTCCGCCGGTTCCTGACGCTCGACCCGTGCGAGGCGGTGCGCAAGACGAGGGTCCCCGTGCTGGCGCTCAACGGCTCGCTGGACGTGCAGGTGCTGGCGTGGCAGAACCTCCCTCCGCTGCGCGCGGCGCTGGCCCAGGCGGGCAACGAGGACGTGACGATCGAAGAACTGCCCGGCCTCAACCACCTGTTCCAGACCGCCACCACCGGCGCGGGGGAGGAGTACGCCACGATCGAGGAGACGTTCTCGCCGGTGGCGCTCGAGAAGGTGAGCGCGTGGGTTCGACTGAAGACGGGGCTGGCGAAGTAGGCGAGCGCGGCTCGCCGAGCTCAGCCGCGCCCGAAGCGTTTCTCGAGTTCGCGCACGGTCAGGCGGATGCTCGTCGGCCTGCCGTGGGGGCATGACGAGGATCGTTCGACGCCCTCGCGGAGGTCGAGCAGCGCCGCGAGTTCGAGGCCGCTCATGCGGTCGCCGGCCTTCACGGCGGCCTTGCAGGCCATCATGTCGACGATCTCGTGGATGGCGCCTTCTTCGCTCGCGGGGAGGCCCTCCGCCTCGGCGCGCTCCAGCAGTTCGGAGATGAACTCGCCCGCCTCCACGCCGCGCTCGAAGAGCAGCGTGGGGAAGGCGTGCACCGCGATGCTCGTCGGCCCCATCGGTTCGGCCTCGACGCCGAGTCGCGCGAGCAGGGGCCTCAACTGGCCCAGCAGTTCGACCTGCGCGGGCGCGGCGTGCGCAACCGAGGGCGTCAGCAGGCGCTGGCTCTCGAGCGCTCCCGCCTCGCCCGGCGCGCCGACGCGCAGGCGCTCCATGATCGCCTCGAACATCACCCGCTCGTGCAGCGCGTGCTGGTCGACGATCACGATGCCCTGCTCGTCCTGCGTCACCACGAACGAGTTGTGCACCTGGAGCATCCGCGACTCGGGCCGCGGCGGGGCGACGAGCGCGGGCGCAGGGTCGACTGGCGCGCCGGCGGCGCTCGTGGCGCCGTTCGCGTGCGCCGGCGACGCATGCTCCGTCCCGTTCGCGTCTCGTTGATCCGGCGCTGCGCCGGCGTCTGCGACGTTCGGCTCGCCGGCGCGGCCCGCCTCCACTGCGTCGCGGACCGAGGCGTAGTCGAACCGGGCGCCGCCGGTTGGCGCGACGCGCTTGAAGTAGTCCGCGAACGCGCTCGCCGCGGCGCCGAGGCTGCGGCGCACGCCCCGCCCCGCGGCCTCGCCCGCGCCGCTCTGCGCCTCGCCCGAACCACCCCACACTCCCGCGCCGGGCAGGATCGCCCCGGGCTCGAACGACCCGGCGCGCGAGCCGAACGCGCCATCGAGCGATGGGGTGAGGTCCGCCGCGCGCAGCGCATCGCGCACCGCCCGCAGCACAACGGAGTGCACCAGCCCCGAGTCGCGGAAGCGAACCTCCGCCTTCGTGGGGTGCACATTCACATCCACCGCCTCGGGCGCCATCTCCAGCAGCAGCGCCGCGGTGGGCTTGCGGTCGTGCGGCATGAGCCCGCGAAACGCCTCCTGCAGGGCGTGCTGGATCGTTCTATCCCGCACCGGCCTGCCGTTGACGTACACGCGCTGCGCCTTGGTCGTCGCCCGGGCGATCGCCGGCAGACCGACGAGCCCCCACAGCAGCGCCCCGCGCGAGTCGTCGAAGCGGTCGGCGCTCACCTCGAGCAGTTGGCCCTCGAGTTCGCGCCCCAGCACATCGAGGATGCGATCGCGGGCGCTCGGCGCCGCGGGCAGGTCGAGCACGCGCCGCCCGTCGCACGTGGCGACGAACCCGATGGAGGGGTGCGCGCACGCCAGATCGCGGGCGATGTCGATGCAGTGTTGTTGCTCGGTGCCGGGCGTGCGCAGGAACTTGCGCCGAGCGGGCGTGTTGAAGAACAGGTTGCGCACCTGCACGCTCGTGCCCACCGGCCCCGCCTCGGGCCGCGGCGGGCTCACACTGTCCCCCTCCGCTTCGATGGCCCACGCCCCCGCCTCGCCCCGCGTGCGCGAGCGCACCCGCACGCGCGACACGCTCACGATGGACGCCAGCGCCTCGCCCCGGAACCCCATGGTGCCGATGCGGTCGAGGTCGCTGGCGGAGGCGATCTTGCTGGTCGCGTGCGCGGCGAGCATGAGGGGGGCCTGCTCGAGGCCGACGCCGCAGCCGTCGTCCGTCACCCGGATGAGTTCGATGCCCCCCGCCTCGATCTCGAGGGTGATGCGCGTTGCGCCGGCGTCGATGGCGTTGTCGATCAGTTCCTTGACCACGCTCGCCGGCCGCTCGATCACCTCGCCCGCGGCGATCTGGTTGACCAGCAGGGGAGGGAGGACGCGGATGGGGCGCGCGGGCGAACCGCCGGGCCCCGACCCGGGCGCCGCAACAACCGCCTGCGCTGGCTCCGCCGCGCGGATCATGCGCCCATCGTAGGGGCCGGACGGTCCCGCTCCCGCAGCCGACACCCGTTCCCCAATCCGGCCGACCGCCCGCCGCGCCAGCCGTACACTCGCCCCCATGGCCGACACCATCTTCGCCAGGATCATCGCGGGCCAGATCCCCTGCCACCGGGTCTACGAAGACGCCCACGTGCTCGCCTTTCTCGACATCAACCCCATCGCGCGCGGGCACACGCTGGTCATCCCCAAGGAGCCGGCCGAGACGCTCGACCGCCTCTCCGACGAGGCCGGCGCGGCGCTGGGGCGGGCCCTGCCGCGCGTCTGCCGCGCGGTGCTCAAGGCCACCGGGGCGACGGCGTACAACGTGCTGCAGAACAACGGGGTGTCCGCCCACCAGGCGGTGTTCCACGTCCACTTCCACATCATCCCCAAGCACGAGGGCGCGGGGCTGGGCATCGGGTGGCAGCCCAAGGGGTTCGACCACAGCGCCGGGGCGGAACTGGCGAAGGCGATCGCGGGGGCGATCGGCTGAGGCTCGGGCGGGGGGCGGCGCAGTCGTTGTCAGCCACAGCGGGGCCCGGCGGGACCCCCGGGGCGGGGTGAACCCTTGCCAATGCGGCCCCCAACGGGCTTTCGGGGCCGTTCCCGCATCCGGCGCTCGCTCCGGAGAGTATCGTGGGCTAGATTATTCTGTTCCCGGACGTTCGCGTCTTGCGGCGTGATCGGTCCCCGTCTCGTCTCGCCCCCACTCGCGACCCCCCCACGCCGCTGACCGACACCCCGCGCCGCCCGCCGTCTCGCCGGGCGCGGGGTCCATCGGAACGAATCCGCAATCGGAGAACCGCCCGTGCCGACGCTCTCTCGATCCGTCTCGCTCGCCGTGGCCCTCGCCGCCTCGCTCGCCTCCGGCGCCATCGGCGCGGGCGAGCGGGCGCTGCTCCCCCTGCCGACCGGGAAGGAAGCGTCGGAGAGCGCGGGGCGCATCGGCCTGCTGCGCGTGCTGCTCAACACCGAGGGCGTCGACGCGAACCACGAACTGATCGGGCGCGTGAAGTACTTCCAGAACGGCATGGCCCGCGACATGTACGTCGTCGCGCCCGGCGCCCGCGGCGCTGTGGGTGACGTCGCCGAACTGGACCTCACCCCCGGGCCGGGGCTGCCGATCACCTTCACGGCGAACGCGGAGGTCGTCGTCGGCACCAAGGGGCTGACCAGCCAAGCCGACGCCGCGGTCGCCTTCGAGCGCGCGGGCGTTCGTCGCGAGCTGCGCCCGCTGGCGTCGTTCCCCGGCGTCTATATGGTGCGCACCGCGTCGGCGCTCGAGGCGTTCGAGGTGGCCGAGTCGCTGCTGGCGCTGCCGTTCGTGTCGTTCGCGCACCCCGACGGCGTGAGCGCCAAGAGCACCCTCGAGCCGCACAACCCGATGGCCCGCGCCCGCGGGACCGGCGGCGCCGACGCCTCGCCCGACGCCAACGTGCTTGACCCGGACGGGATGTCGATCGCCAGCGGCGGGGCGTACAACATCGGCACGACGCAGGTCGGCTTCCCGCTCATCAAGACCCTCGCGATCGAGAACACGGGCGACATGCCCCTGACGGTGAACAACGTCGCCGTGCCGCAGGGTTTCACCGTGCTGACCCAGCCCCCCGGGACGATCAACCCGGGCGCGGCGGCGCCTCTTGTCGTGAAGCTCGACGGCATCACGGTCGGCACGGTCGCCGGCCCCTGCACGTTCGGCAACAACGACCCGGACGAGAACCCCTACACGTTCACCATCACGGGCACGGTGACGGGCCAGGGCGGCACGGGCATCGGCGACCCGCTCTTCTCGCTGCAGTGGCACCTCGAGAACACGGGTCAGGGCCCCACGGGCTCGGCGGTGTTCGCGGGCTTTGACATCAACGTGCGCCCGGCGTGGGAACTCACGCTCGGGGAGGGCGCCCGCGTCGCCGTGATGGACGACGGCTGCCAGCCCGATCACCCGGACTACATCGGGAACGTGCTGTCGCTCAACGCCGCGGACAACGTGTTCGACGCCGCGTCTTCGTTCAACCGCGGGCCCGGGTCGCACGGCACGAGCGTCTCGGGCTGCGTCGCGGCGGTGGACAACAACCTCGGCGTGCGCGGCTCGGCGCCGCGGGCTTCGCTGTTGCTCTCGTCCTCGTTCTATCAGCAGCTGACGCCGACGGTGATCTTCGCGTCGGACACGCTGGTGGCGACGCGCATCAACAACGCGGTCGCGTCCGGGGCGTTCGTGCACACCAACTCGTGGTCGTTCGTCGACCCGACGTACCTGCCCGACGTCATCCGCACCGCGATCCAGACGGGCTACACAACGGGGCGCACCAACCGGGGCGTGCTGTTCATGTTCGCCGCCGGCAATTCCGGCATCCCGGTCGAGTACAACTCCTCGCTCGCGTCGATGCCCGAGACGGTCGCCGTCGCGGCGGTCTCGAACCAGGGTCGCCAGTCGACCTATTCCTCGTTCGGCGACAAGATCGAGTACGGCTCGCCCAGCAGCGGCGGGGCGACGGTGCAGGGCCAGCCCGCCCCGCTCCGTATCCAGACGACCGACGTCACCGACGTCGGCGGGTACAACAACTCCATCTCCGAGAACGGCGGCGACTACGCGGCCACGTTCGGGGGCACGAGCGCCGCGACCCCGATCTCCGCCGGCGTCGCCGCGCTGATCTTCTCGTCGAACCCCGAGCTGCTCGCGGTGCAGGCCCGCCGGATCTTCAGGCACACGTCCCGCACCAATATCACGATCGGCAACTCCTTCCCCTTCGACACGCTCGCCAGCCACGCGCAGGGTTTCGGCGCCGGCCTGATCGACGCCGAAGCGGCCGTCAAGGCGGCGCGCGAGTCGCTCGACAACGGCGGGCTGACCTGGCCCGCGCCGCCCACCGGCATCCTCGTGACGCGCCTGCCCACCTCCACCGTCGTCTCGTGGGCCAATCCGCCCACGACGAAGGACGGCGAGTACGGCGGGTTCGTGCTCGTGCTCCGCTATTCCGCCGGCACCGCCTTCAAGCCCGGCGACGGCCTCGAGTACGTCGTGGGCTCCACGCCCGACGTCGGCGTGCGCGTGATCGCGTCGGGCGACATCACCACGTTCACGGACACGCAGGTCGGCACGAACACGAGCGCGACCTACGGCATCTTCACGCGCAACGCCGCGGGCAAGTGGTCCCGCCCTGGCATCGCTCGCGTGTACCCCGAGGAGCCGATCACGGTCTTCGCGGACAACTTCGAGAGCGACACGGGCTGGACCGTCCCCTCCGTCCAGGGCGAGCCCACCGAGAACAACGAGTGGGAGCGCGGCACGCCCGGCTGGTCCGTGCCCCCGTTCGTGTTCCTCAACGCAGCCCACTCCGGCGCCAACGCCTTCGTGACCGACCTCGACGACACATACGCGGGCTCGAACACCCAGCACATCCTCCTGTCGCCCGAGATCGACCTGACCGCAACCAACCCCCTCTTCAGCCGGCCGATCACCTCCGCGTCCGTGTCGTGGTGGGAACTCGTCGATTCGATCGGCGGCGGGGCCGACACCATGAAGGTCGAAGCGCTCGACGCCAGCACCATCACCGACGGCGTCGGCGGCGGCGGCGGCGAGCCGCAGCCCCTCGTGCTCAAGACCCTCGTCACCAAGAACACCGGCCTCGCCTTCCAGTGGCGCCAGCGCTGGTTTGACCTCCGCGGGCAGCGCGGCAAGAAGATCGTGCTGCGATTCACGCTCTCCACCTCGCTGCCCAACGCCCTCTCCGGCTGGTACATCGACGACATCCGCGTCGGCGCCTCGGTCAATAACGAGGGGCCCATCACCCCCGGCCGCCCGCGCCGCATCGTGCTGCCGCCGTCGTTCATCGGCCTCATCGACGACTTCTTCTCGCCCTCGCCCGACGCGGACCCCGACCTCGACGGCTCGGGCTCGCTCGACACGCGCGACCTCGCCGCCATGCTCACGACCTTCGGCTCGACCCCCGGCGAGCAGGCGTACATCGAGCGCGCCGACCTCGACGCCGACGGGCGCATCGGCATGAGCGACCTTGTCCTCTTCCTCTCCTTCATGGCCGAGCAGGCGCACGCCACGCCGGAATAACCACGCCCGCGCCGGCGCGCATCCTTCCCGAATACGCGGCGGCCCCCGGCTCTCCGGGGGCCGCTTTCTTGCGTGCCCGCGCGTGCGATCAGCCGCACAGCCCGCACGACCGGCACGACCACCGCCGCCGACACGTCCGTCTGCGCGTTCTCCGGCCTGCGCCCCACTCACCCCGCGCCGCGAGGCCGATAGGCCAGCGTCCCGCGAGGGCACGGAGGCCTGCCACGATGAGCACTTCGAAGCAGACGTTTTCTCAGGTGAAGGACATCCTCCGCAAACTCGATCGGTCGATCGACGACGCGAGAGAGAAGCGCCTCCGCCCGGCCCTCCAGGCCCCGGTCGCCGGCCACGACCCCCGTGCCGCGGGCCCCCATCCCGGCCCGGGGGGCCTCCCGAACCTGCGCCACGGCTGACCGCTTCGGCCGGCGATGGCGCCCGCCCTCCCCGCTCGCCCGGCGGCGGCCGCCGCGGTATGATCACCGTCGCCAATTTGGGGATTGGTGTAACGGTAGCACGACTGACTCTGGCTCAGTTAGTCTAGGTTCAAATCCTAGATCCCCAGTTCGTTCGCCCACGCCCGCCACCTCCGGCGGGCGTTGTCATTGGTCCCTGTGGGCGACGCACCGCCCCCGCGAGGTGAGCGCGGATTCCGGCCCGATTCATCCCGACGATCGGCTGCGCCGCCATGCTTGCGTCTGGATCGCCGGCCCTGTCCGCCGGCCTCCGCACCTGGAGGCGCACCCATGAGACGCATGCTTCTGACCATCGCCGGCCTGCCCCTGCTCGCGGGCTGCGCGAGCAGCGAATACGACCGCGAGTCGGCGTACCGCGACCGCTCCGGCGCCCACGGCTCCAGCGCCGACAGCCGCTACGGGCGCGACACGTGGGACGGCCCTCCCGAAGACCCCAACGCGCCCAAGAGCGCCACCGGGGTCAACTCCGACTCCACCACGCAGGCCTACGACCCCAACCAACGCATCCTCTACAACAGCCCGCCCGACCGCGACGGGCGCACCCAGGCCACCATCGCCCTCGGCCTCACCGGCTGGCCCGCCGAGTCGCGCGCCGCCGCCGAGGCCATGTACGCGAAGCACGGCATGCCGGACGATCGCGCCGACGGCGTCATCTGCTGGAAGGACCGCGCCCCGTTCGTCCGCATCGCGGTCTTCCGCGACGCCTGGGATCACAACTTCCCCGCGCCCCACCGCGACGTCATCGAGCACGTCGTGCTCCTCCGCGTGCCGCCAGACAAGATCGATGATCTCGGCGCGTTCGACGGCAGCATCCACGTGATGCGCACCCCCGGCGAGGTCGCGGCGCGCTGCGACCGTGAGGAGATGAACATCGCGGCGCTCAACCTCGCCAACGAGATCGCCTCGGGCGAACGCTCCGCAGGGGAGGCCCGCGACGAGCTCGCACGCGTCGCCCGCGAGTTGAGCCGCGGCGCACGACCGTCCCTGGCCCAGTCGCTGCGCTTCACCCCCGGCTCTCACGCCACGGCGTACGTGGACGAGCCCGACCGTTCCGCCGGGTCCATCGAGGCGCGTCGCGACTGACCGTCTTCCGAACCACGGGTCGCACCGGGCCGGGGCGCGGAGGGCTGCCTCGGCCCGGTCACCTTTTTGAACGAGCGTTCAGGCGCGAAGCGCGTTGGGCGGCGCCGCCCCCGACAGGATCGCTCGCACGTTCGCCGCCACCATCTCGGTCATCAGTTCTCTGTGCCTCGCGCTGGCGCTCCCGATGTGGGGCGTCAGGGCGATCCGCCGGCACGCGCGGAGCGCCTCGCCGGGTCGTGGCTCGAACTCGTACACGTCCAGACCCGCGCCGAAGATCCTGCCCTCGTTGACGGCGCGCACCAGCGCCGCCTCGTCCACCACCGGCCCGCGCGCGGTGTTCACCAGCACGGCCGTGGGCTTCATCAGCCCCAGGCGCCGCTCGTCGATCAGATGTCGGGTCTCGGGGGTCAGTGGCGTGTGGATGCTCACGAAGTCGGCCTCGCGCAGGCCATCTTCCAGCCCCACGCGCCGCCCACCGATCGGCGCAAACTCGAACTCGAGGTGGCGCGAGCGCGCGACGTACAGCGTGCGCATGCCCCAGCCCAGACCGCGCGTCGCGACGCCATAGCCGATCCGCCCGGCGCCCACGATCAGCAGCGTCTGCCCGGTGAGGTGCACCCCCAGAAAGTCGTTCATGCCCAGGAAGCCCCGGCGGGGGTACTCCTCGCTCCGCGAGTACGCGTCGGCCTCGGGCAGGCGTCGCGCGGCGGCGAGCATGAGGGCCCACGCGAGGTCCGCCGTGCCCTCCGTCACCGCGTCGGGCGTGTTGCAGACCGCCACACCCCTCGCCGCGCACGCCGCGCGATCGATGTTGTCGAACCCCACGGCGAAGTTCACGACCCCCTTGAGACCCGGCCCGCCCGCGTCGAGCACGCCGGCGTCCACCCGGTCGTGGTACATGGTGACGAGCACACCGGGCTTGTGCAGCGTGACGAACGCCGCGAGCGCTCCCGGCTCGCGCACCCCCTCCTCGGGCCCGATGATGACGCGGGCGCCCGGCCCGGGGTCGAGCGTGCCTGGATACGGGCGAGTGACGGCGACGGTGTGCATCGGGGTCACTCTATCGGCTTGGCCTGATCGCGAAGTCGCGCGAGCAGCGGCGCAACCCCTTCCCGCTTCGCCCACGAGTCGAGATAGTTCGCGTCGAGGATCGGGCGTTGAACCTCGTACACGGCGATGGCGTCGAGCAGGTGGCGGTCGCCCCCGCCGTGGCGCGCGATCCACAGGAGCTTCATGAGAATCGTGTCCTCGGGCGCCGAAGCCCACGCGGTGGTGTCGCCGATCGCGAGACGCACGCGTCTGGAGAACCGCGACAGGTCGAAGGGCTCCTCCGTCAAGGCCCACACGTCGATCTTGTCCGCTTCTGCGATGTCGAGGATGTTGAACATCCCCCCGGCGTGCGCGGCGTCCGCCGCCGCCATCGCGTCAGCGTAGAAGTCGGGCTCCGGGAACGCGCGGACGATGCGGCTCGCCACCGCGGCGGTCAGCTCGACCACCACGTCGATGTCGTGCGTGGAGCGTGGGTTGCCCTGCGCACTGGAAACGAGCGAGCCAGTGAGCATGTACTCCGCGCCCGCCTGCTCCAATGCGCCGACCAGCCTGTTCAGGGATCTCTGCTGCGGCATCGCGCCATGTGCTCCAGCGCCAGCCGGCGGATCGCCGGCTCCGTCCGGTCCGGGAAGCGCCGCCGCAACCCCTCGAGGAACGCGTCCTTCGTCCTGTCCGACAACTCGAACGCCTTGAGAAGACGCCGCTCCGGCCCCATCTCGCGCAGCGCCCTGATGTAGCGCTCGTGGTTGGGCCGGGGCTTGGGGTCCATGCGGGGCATTCTAGCGCGCCGCGCCGCCCGCCCCCGGCGCCGCCATGCACGCCCGCGCCTCCGCCTCGGTCAGCGCCTGCCCCGGCGCGACCGCGTCTCCGATCTCGGCCCCGCGCCGCCGGCGCTGCACCGCCGCCTGCACGTTGTCCTCCACGCTCGGCTCCACGACAGGCGTGTCGCTGCCGAACCACACCAGTTCCTCCGGCGCCCGCCCCGCGGCGCGCACGCCGTCCACGATGTCGCGCAGCGGGTACGCCCGCGCCATCAAATGCGGCGTGAACCGGCGCAGCGCCTCGACGTCCGCCAGCAGGTGGCAGGGTTGGGGCGACGCGATCACACCCAGAGCGCCGAAGCGCGGCGCATCCTCCTCGTGTACGAACTGGCAGTGCTCGATGCGCCACCCCGGCGAGCGGGGGCGGACGCGCCCGATCGCGTCGAGCCCCTGACGCACCGCGCGGTCGCCGATGGCGTGCATCGCCAGCGGGAACCCGCGGTCGTCCGCGCGCCGGATGGCCGCGTCGAGCGCGTCGTCCGTGAACAGCCCCTCGCCGCTGGGCCGGCCCTCGATCGGCTCCTCGTATCGCGACAGCAGCCACGCCGTGCGCGAGTTGAGCGTGCCGTCGAGAAAGATCTTGCCACCCGCGAGGCGCAGCCCCGGCCGCTCCCACGCGCTGCTGGACGCCCACGCGCCCTCCAGTTGATCGAGCGGCGCGTAGAGCCACACGCGCACCGCGCACGCCGCCTCGTCGCCCTCGTCGATCAGTCGCGCGATCGTCGGCCCCAGCCAGGGCTGGGCGTGCATGTCGTGGACCTCGCAGAACCCGCGTGCGCGCAGGTCGGCGAGCGCCAGGCGCACCGCGTCGCGCTGGTCGGCCTCGCTCGCCGGCGGGATCGCGGCGCGCAGCAGCGCGGACGCGGACTCGATAAGCAGGCCGGTGGGCTCACCGCGCCCGTCGCGCTCGATCACGCCGCCGACCGGGTCGGGCGTGTCGCGGGTGATCCCGGCCAGGCGCAGCGCCGCGCCCGACGCCGCGCACGCGTGCAGGTCGAAGGACCGCACGAACGCCGGCCGCCCCCCCACCGCGTCGTCCAGTTCGCCGCGCGTGGGAAAGCGCCCCTCGGGCCAGCCGGCGACGCGCGCCAGCGCCCCCTTCACCCAGCCCCCCGGCGCCGTGTCGCGCGCCCGCTCGGCCATTCGGCGCAGGCAGTCGCTCACGGAATCGCAGTCGTGCATGCGCACGCACGAGGTCTGCTCGGCGTGCGCGTAGATGTGCAGGTGCGCATCGCGCCAGCGCGTCGCCGGCGCCCCGCTCACGCCGACTCCCCCCGGCGCAGCAGCGCGTCGATCTGCCGCTCGGCCTCGGCGGCGGCCTCCTCCGGCGCGCCCTCTTCCGGCGCCGAGCCGTCCGCGGCCCGGTCGAACTCCACGCGCAGCACGCCCATCTTGCCGCGCACGTGCAGGCCGCCCGTGTCCACGCCGACGCACACCGGCCCGCCGCCGCCGACGTCCGTCGGGAGTTCCACGCCGGTCTTCATCTTGCAGATGCGCCAAAGCAGACGGCGGTCGGCGTTGAGGCGCTTGCAGAGCTTGGGCTCGGTGAGCCTGAGCGCGTTGGGCGCCATGAGCGCGTCGCCGTCGATCAGCTCGCCGCCGAGACGCGCTCCCTCGATCTCGAACGCGCCCCAGAGGCTGGGCGTCGATTCGCGCCCCGTCGGGTCGGGCGTGGCCACGCTCGCGGGCGGGTCGCCGTGGTGGATGCGCCACCGATCGACGAGGTCCTCGCCGACCGGCTTGGCCAGCGCGCCCAGCAGCAGTTGCAGCGATTCGTCCCCCTCGTCGGGCACGAACAGCACGAGTTCGTCGGCGGTCATGGTGTTGCGCTCGACCGGCGCAACCACGGCTCCGGTGGCGGGGTCGGTCACGAATTTGACCTGCGACGGGCGCCCGTCCGCCAGCAGGGCGCCGCGCCGCCAGCGCCGGAATTCCTGGAGCGCCCGCCGACCGGCCTCCGCCTCGGGCCCGTTCACGCCGCCGCTCCCCCCGCCTCGGCCGCGGGCGTGGGCGCCGGCAGCGCCGGGTCGGCCCTCGGGAAGAGCGGGTCGCCGCCGCTGGTCTGCGCGCCGGGCCGGAGCGCGCCCCACGTCGCGATCGACTCCCACGAGGCGCCATCGATCGGCGGCGCGCCCAGCCGGCGCAGCGCCTCGGCCATCTTGGCGGGCATGACCGGCGAGAGCAGCGCCGCGGCGAGGCGCAGCGCCTCGGCGCAGTGATACAGAACCGCGGCGAGATCTGTGCGCCGCGCGGGGTCCTTGGCCATCTTGAAGGGCTCGGTCGCGTTGATGTAGCCGTCCACCCGGCGCGCCAAGCCAAGCGCCTCCTCGCACGCGCCGGCGAGGTCCAGCGCCTCCATCTTCTCGCGCACGCCCGCCGCCGCCGCCCCCGCGATCGCCGGCCAGTCGTGACCAGCGAACGACGCGACGCCCGCCGGGTCGGGGACGGCGCCGTCGAAGTAGCGCCCGATCATGTTGCCCACGCGGCTCACCGCGTTGCCCACGCCGTTGGCCAGCGCGCTGTTGTAGACCTCGACGAACCGCGTGTGCACGAAGTCCGCGTCCGTCGCGCCCAGCGGCCCCTGCGTGACGAGGTGCCAGCGCAGCGCGTCAAGTGAGAACGCGTCGGCGTACGCCCGCAGCGTCGGGAAATCGAGGAAGTTCCCCAGGCTCTTGCTCATCTTCCGCCCCTCGCGGATCCACCACGAGTGCGCGTACACCGTGCCCGGCAGCGGCTCGCCCAGCGCCATCAGCAGGCAGGGCCACACCACCGCGTGGAACCACAGGATGTCCTTGCCCAGCATGTGCGTCTGCGCCGGCCAGTACCGGCGGCGCTCGGGCGTGTCCATCACGCTCAGGTAGTTGAACAGCGCGTCGATCCACACGTAGATCCGCTGCGCCGGATCGCCCGGCATCCGGATGCCCCACTGCGTCGCCGGGTTCGCGGGGTCGATCGCGCGGCTCACCGGCACGTCCTGCAGGCCGGTGCGGATGCGCCCCAGCACCTCGCTTCGCCGGGCGTCGGGCTGGATGAACCCCGGGTTCGCGTCGATGTGCTTGAGCAGCCGCTCCTGGTACGCGCTGAGCCGGAAGAAGTAGTTGTGCTCGGTGCGCTTCACCAGCGCCTTGCCCGTCACCGGGCTCTTGAACCCCGCCTCGCGCGCCGCCGTCTCCGTCATGTACTCGTCCTGCGAGACGTCGTACCACCCCTCGTAATCCCCCAGGTACACGTCCCCCTTCTCCTTGAGGCGCGAGATGTACGCCTCCACCTTCGTCGTGTGGCGGGCCTGCGTCGTCCGCACGAAGTCGTCGTTCGAGATCCCGAACTCGGCGAACGCCCGCACGAACTCCGCGGCGTTGCGGTCTGCCCATTCGATCGGCGTGCACCCGTGCTCCGCACCCGTGGTCACCACCCGGTCCGCGTGCTCGTCCGTCCCCGTCAGAAAGAACACGTCCCGCCCCGAAAGCCTCGCGAACCGGGCGATCACGTCCGCCAGCAGCGAGGTGTAGCAGTGCCCGATGTGCGGCCGGTCGTTGACGTAATAGATCGGCGTCGTGACGTAATAGGTCTGTTTGGGGGCTGGCGCCATGTGCCGGCGATTGTACGGCGGACCAGTTCCCGCCCATTCCTTCTCGGACCCACCCCGCAAAAGCGCCGATACATCTCCCGGGCTGCCCCTGCGCCCGCAGGATGCGGGCCGAGCCCCGTCACCCCCCGTGTCCCCGACGCAAGGAAGCGCCGTGAACAACGCCGATCGTGCCGACGCCACACCCGCCCCACATGCCCCGCGCGTGCTGCTCGTCGGCCCGCCCGATGCGGCGTGCGCCGCGGCACGCCTGCTCTATCCGGTGGCGGCGCAGTCCCGCGCGAACATCCTCGGGCTCGTCTCCCTCACCCCGCTCGAGTCGGCGACCGTGCGCGACTTCGAGGACCCCAACGCCCCCGCCATCCCCTGCCTCGGCTGCCTCGACGACCTCGCCGTCATCCAGAAGCGCGCGGACGCCGATGTCGCCGTGGTGTGCGTGCCCGAGGCGTTCGGGCGCACGATCGCGCGCGTCCGCGAGGCGCTCGCCCGCATCGGCCTGCGCGCCTCGTTCGTCCCCACGCCCGACGACATCCTCGCCGGCGCCGCGACGCCCGGAACGGCGCCCGTCGCGCCCTCCGGCGCCCTGCCCCCGATGGAGCGCGTCTTCGACCCTTCGTTCCTCATCGGCCGACCGCCGCGCGAGCCCGACGACGCCGCCCTCGCCCGCGCCAACCGGCTGCTCAAGGGCAAGCGCGTGCTGATCACGGGCGCCGGGGGCTCGATCGGCTCGGAACTCGCCCTCGCGGTGGCCTCGCTCGGGCCCGACGCGCTAATCCTGATGGAACGGGCGGAAAACGCCCTGTTCGAGATCGACCGGCGCCTGGCCGAGCGTTTCCCCCGGCTCGTGCGCCGCTCGATGTTGCACGACGTGGTCGAGGAGGCGAGCACCCGCGACTGGCTACGCACGCTCCGCCCGGACGTCGTCTTCCACGCCGCCGCCCACAAGCACGTCACCGTGATGGAAGACCACCCCTCCCACGCGATCAACAACAACCTGTTCGGCGCGAAGTCCATCGCCGACGCCGCGCGCGACGCGGGCGTCGGCCGCTTCGTGATGATCTCCACCGACAAGGCCGTGAACCCGCGCAGTGTCATGGGCGCCACCAAGCGCTTCGCCGAACTGTATGTGCGTTCGCTCAACGCCCCCGGCGCGCCCACGCGCTTCAGCATGGTGCGCTTCGGCAACGTGCTCGGCTCCGCGTGCTCGGTGCTGCCGATCTGGTCCAAGCAGCTGGCCGAGGGCTCGCCCCTCACCGTCACTCACCCGGAGATGACCCGCTACTTCATGACCATCCCCGAGGCCGCCCGCCTGGTCATCCAGGCCGGCGCGCTCGACCCCGACGAGACCAACGGCGCCGACATCTTCGTGCTCGACATGGGCGCGCCCGTCCGCATCATCGAACTCGCCGAGCGCTTCGCCCGCGCTCACAGCCTCACGCCGCGCATCCTCAACCGCGCCCCCGGCGCCCCCGCGCCCGCGCCCGCCGAGCCCGGCTCGGTCGACATCGTCTTCACCGGCGCACGCCCGGGCGAGAAACTCCACGAGGAACTCGCCCACGCCTCCGAGGAACTCCGCCCCACACCCGCCCACGGCGTGCTCGCCTGGGCCGGCGCCTCGACCGACGCCACGCACGTCCCCACCATGGTCCAGACTCTCGCCGCCGTCCGCTGGTCGGCCGACCGCGACGCCGTGGTCTCCGCGATCGCCCGCTTCGCCCCGGGGGTCGCCGCCAGTCTCGGAGAGCCCAAGGTTCTCGGCCCTGCGGCGCCGTCCAACTCCCTGCACCGCCACGAATTGCGCCCGGAAGCGGGGCCCGCCGCCGGCGTGGACCTTTCCGCCGCCTGAACAGGCTATCCACCGCTCCAAGGAGTTCCGGGCTGGGCGTTCTCGACGGGGGGCGCCGGCGCTAGAATGGTTGTCGATCACCGGTGGGGGGTTCACAGCCCGGCGTCCGATGGACGGCCAGCCGTCCGGCGCAGGAGACCCGCATGCCTCTGAGCGAACGACAACGGATCGTGCTCGAAACCATCGCCGCGCGGGACCGCGCGGAAGCCACGCTGCAGTCGCTCCTCGCCGCCAAGGCGGAGGCGGACGCCGGCGCCGGGCCCCGGGCAGATCTTTTCCGCGAAGTCACCGGGATGTCCGCGATGGACAACGCACTCGCCCAAACCCGGCGCATGATTGAAACGCTCAACACCGCGCTCGCGCACGCGCAGCGAGACCTGGCGGCCGAACCCGCCCTCGCCCACGCCGCCGACCGCTGAAGGCCACCCGCCATGGGACTCTTGCTTGGACAGCCCTGCGCCCCCGCGCTCCGAGTCAAGAAACTCCGCCCCGGCGCCTCTCTCCCCGCGTACCAGACCTCCGGCGCCGCGGGCCTCGACCTCGCCGCCTGCCTCGACGCGCCCATCACCCTGGCGCCCGGCGAGATCCGCGTCATCCCCTGCGGCTTTGCCATGTCACTCCCCGCCGGCTGGGAGGGACAGGTCCGCCCGCGCTCCGGCCTCGCGTCTCGCCACGGCGTGACGCTGCCCAACGCGCCCGGCACCATCGACTGCGACTACCGCGGCGAGGTGATGGTCCCGCTCATCAACCTCGGCGGCGCGCCCTTCGTCGTCGAGCACGCCATGCGCATCGCCCAGATGATCGTTTCCCAGGTCGCCAAGGCGCGCATCTGCGAGACCGACGACCTCGAAGCCGACGACGACGCCCGAGCGCCCGCCCGCGGCGCCGACCTCAGCCGCGCGCTCGAGTGCCGCTCCTTCCCGCCCAAGGCCGACGCCATCGCCGAACTCGCGCACCCGACTTCGCCCCTGACCGGCGGCTTCCTCTCCGGCCTGGCCGCCTCCGCGCCCGCATCGCCCGTTTCCCGGACCCGCGGCGAGGGCGGATTCGGATCGACGGGTCTATAGGGCCGACGCCCCCCGAACCCGCCCGCCTTCGGGCAGGCGCGCGTGAATCGTGCATGTCCCGCGGCCGACGATGGTCGGCGTGGCGCGCAAGACACCAGACACCGCAGGCGCCCCCGCGACGCACGCCTTTGGCGGCGCGATGCCCGCGGGCATCAACTCGCTCCGTCTCGACCCCGGCGCGCTCGAGGCCCTCCACGCCATCCTGGAAGCCGCCGAGCGCGCCGCGCCCGATGTCCGACGCGAGTGGGGCCGCTGGGCCATGCGCACGCGATACGCCGAGGCCACCTTCACCCACCCCGGCGGCACGCGCGCACGATGCGTCGTCTCGCCCCGCTCCATCTCCGCCGGGGGCATCGGCGTGCTCCACGGCGGGTTCGTCTACCTCGGCTCGCCCTGCGTCGTGCACCTGCGCTCGCTCGACGGCCGCGCGGTGGACTGCCCCGGTCGCGTCGTGCGCTGCTCGCACCTCTCCCGCCACGTGCACGCGCTGGGCGTGAAGTTCGACGAGCGCCTCGACCCGCGCCACTTCGTCCGACTGGGCGAGGGCGACGAAGCCTTCACCCTCGAGCGCGTCGTGCCCGCGAGCCTCCAGGGCAAGGCGCTCGTGCTCGAGCCCGACCGCGCCGGCCAGCGACTGATCGCCCACTTCCTCCGCGCCACGTCCCTCGAGCCCGAGTACGCCGACAACCCCGACGCCATCGCCGAGATGGCCCAGCAGGGCTTCGACATCGTCCTCATCGCCGACAAGCCCGGCGGGGCGCCCGCGTGGAAGACGCTCAACTCGCTCCGCGCCGCGCGGTTCGCCACACCCGTCGTCCTCCTGCCCGGCGAAGAGGGACCAGAACTCTCCGAGGCGCTGCTCAGCGGCGGCGCCGCCGCCTGCCTCTGCAAACCCTTCGACGAGCGCACCCTGCACCGCGCGCTTGGTGAGTTCCTCCTCCTTCGCGGCGGCCCGACGCTCGGCGTCGGCGCCATCGCCAGTTCGCTCAGCGCCGACGCGGGCGCCGCGGAACTCATCGAGTGCTTCCTGCGCGACCTCGACCAGGCCGCCGACGACGCCTCCAACGCCCTCCGCTCGGGCGACGCCGAGACCTGCCGACGGATCGCGCTGCACCTCAAGGGCAACGGCGCGGCCCACGGCTTCCGAGTCGTGACCGACGCCGCCGGCGCCGCGCTCGACGCCATGCGCGCCCAGAAATCGCTCGACGCCGCGGGCGGTGAGATCCGGCGCCTCATCGACGTCTGCCGGCGCTGCACCGCGGGCTGATCGTCCAAGCCGCGCAGCGCCCGCCGAGTTGAGACCCTACGGATCGACTTGGCCTGAATGACGCGGAATCGCGCGTCCCCATCCGCGCGACCCTCCCAGTCCACCGCGCATCGCCAGCCACCCCTCTCAGCCAGTGGATCGGCCCGACGTCGGTTCCGACGTTGACTCAGATGGCAGGCATTCCCAACACTCCGACCGGCGCGGGCCTCGCGCCGGAGGCCGCGACGCCGGCCAAGGGCGTGGTCGACGCCCTCCGCCTGCCCGACGCGGCCATCCTGAGCCTGCATCAGCGCCTCGACGAAGCGGGCGCCAAGGGCGCCCAGTCCAAGGGCGGCGCCTCCAACCGGCGCTGGCGCCGATGGACCATCCGCGCCGCCACCGCCGAGGCCACGATCTTCCACCCCGGCGGCAGCGCCGCCACCTGCAAGGTCGCCCCGCGCACGCTCTCCGCCGGCGGCATCTCGATGCTCCACGGCGGGTTCGTGCACACCGGCACGCCCATCACCGTCACGCTGCACGCCCGCGACGGGCGCACGCACGACCTGAAGGGCGAGGTCGTCCGATGCCGCCACATCGGCATGCACATCCACGAGCTGGGCGTGCGCTTCGAGAAGACCATGGACCCTCGCCTCTTCATCGCCGTGGGCCACGGCGAGGACGCGCTCCTCTTCGAAAATATCGACGCGAAGTCCCTCGAGGGCCGCCTGCTGCTCGTCTACGACGACGGCCCCGAGCGGCGCATGATCGCCCACATGCTCCGCGCCACACGCATCGAGATCGAACACTGCGCCGACGCCGACGACGCCGTTCGCGCCGCCGGCGGCGCCTACGACGTCGTCACCGCCGACCAGGACATGGCCTGGACCAGCGGCATCCAGCTCGCCGTGCGCATGCGCGCCGCCAGCGTCATGACGCCCCTCATGCTCATGGTGTCCGCCGATCCCTCCTCGCTGACGGACGTCGCCCAGAAGGCCGGGGTCACCGCGCTCTTCCCCAAGCCGATCATCGAGCGCACCCTGCACCGCGCCCTCGCCGAACTGCTCCTGATGCGCCCCGAGGGCGCCCGCACCGACCGCACCCTCGTCAGCGACCTCAGCGCCCAGCACGACGTCGCCCCGCTCATCGAGCAGTTCGTGGCCGAGGCCAAGGCCCTCGCCGACCAGCTGGAAGACTGCATGCGCACCAACGACCGCGCCGGCGCCGACAGAGTGTGCCGCACGCTGCGCGCCTCCGGCTCGACCTACGGCTTCGAGCCCATCACCCTCGCGGCGGACCAGGCCATGACCAGCCTCAAGACCGGCTCGGGCCTCTCCCAGGCCGCGACGGAACTGCGCAGGCTGCGCGACCTCTGCCGCAAGTGCGCGGCGGGCTAAGGCGGCGCCACGCGCCTCGTGTCACGGACCTGCCCTGCAGGTCCGTGCTCTCCCCTTCCGAGAATGTCCGCGCCCGTGCGTGCGCCTGCTGACCACCCCACGGACCTTCTGCGAAGGTCCGTGCCACGTTGGCGGGGTGAGGCGATTCGACGCGCCGTGCCACGGACCTGCTCTGCAGGTCCGTGCTCTCCCCTTCGTTGAGCAAGTGCGCCCGCGAGTGCGCCAGTTGACCACCCCACGGACCTTCTGCGAAGGTCCGTGCCACGTCGGCGGGGTAAGGTAGTTCGACACCCCGTGCCACGGACCTGCTTTGCAGGTCCGTGATCTCCCCCTCGTTGAGCAAGTGCGCCCGCGAGTGCGCCCGCTGACCACCCCACGGACCTTCTGCGAAGGTCCGTGCCACGTCGGCGGGGTGAGCCGGTTCGACGTGCCCCGTGCCACGGACCTGCTCTGCAGGTCCGTCCACCCCTGCGCGAAGGCCCGCGCCCGTGCGTGCGCCCGCTGACCACCCCACGGACCTTCTGCGAAGGTCCGTGCCACGTATCGGCGGGGTGAGCGCTAGTTGGTCGCCGTGCAAGGCGTGCCGAATCCGCTCAGCACGGCGTTGAGGTCGATGAAACTCACCGTGTCGTCGTCCGGAACGCCGTCTCTGTTCGCGTCAGGCGCCACGTTCCCGGTGATGTCGGAGCCCGGGGCGGCGCTCTGGCCGAAGAAGCCGAGCACGTTGTTGAGGTCTGCAAAGTTGACGACGCCGTCGTTGTTGGTGTCGCCCAGGCAGGGCAGCGACCACGCGCGGATGTTGTCGGTGTAGAGGATGGAGCCTGGGGGCGCGGCGCTCTCGTCGGAGCCGAGATAGAAGAAGCGGTCGAGGTCCTTGTGCGTGCCGTTCGCCAGCGAAGCGAGCGGGTCGACCACGACCGCGCTGCCGTTGCTGGGGCCGCCGACGAAGCGGAGCAGCCTGCCGTTGATGCGAAAGGTGTGCTTCGCGCCCGTGCTCCGTGAGATCGCGACGGTGAATGTCTGGTTGAAGCCCGAGCCGAAGACCGAGAGGCCGGCGCCAGAGTCGATCCAACTGGTCGCGAACGGTTCGGCCATCGTCGGCGCCGGGACCTGCGCCCAGAAGGTGCCGGTGACAGAGGAGAACGTGAGCCCGGCGATGCGCGCGAACTGCGTCGCGGCGATCGTGGCCTGCGCCGCCGCCCAGGTGCGCGAGGTCGCGCCGTCCGTGAGCCGCATGTCGGCGCGAACCGTCCAGCCCCGGGACGTCGAGCCCGTGACGTGCGGCAGGCCCGTGCTCGCCTGCGTGAAGGAGATGAATTCGGGGGTGTTCGGCGCCCCCGCGGGGGTGTCGCGGAACAGGTTCTCCATCTGCAGCGCTTTCATGGAGCCATCGACGCTGGGCGTCACGATCGGCATGTTCGGCGCGCTGGCCCAGCGGAAGGGCGTGGCGGAGTTGCCGTCGTCGTCGTGAACGCCGATCGTGACTCCCTCGATGCCCCACTCCAGATCGTCGTGGTACACGAGCGTCAGCGGCGGGAGCGTGACCGACGGCAGCACGGCGCACGTCAGCACGATGTTGTCGTAATCAATGCTGTCGCCCGCGCCCGGCCAGTTGTTCTCGCACTCGAGATCGAGGCGGTCGATCGAGTTGACGAACGAGGATCCGGTGAAGACGGTCGAGCCGCCGACCGAGACCGTCATGTTGCGGCCCTTGTCAACGTCGAAGCACACGTTGCGGAAGGCGTTGTACGCCCAGTTCACGCCGGTGTCGGCGACGTCCACGCCGATGACTGGCACGCCCCCGTTGCCGTTGGGCCCGGCGGAATAGGGATCGGGCCAGGACTCATCGTCGATCGGGTTGTACGCGGGATTGATCTGCGCGTAGAGGCGCGAGTTGTACACCGCCGGCGGATTGAACGGGTCGAACCGCCCGATGAACAGGCGGCTCACGTACTCGTTGTCGGTGAGCGACACCGGCGCTATCCCGTGCACCGTCGCGTTGGGCGTCTGCGCGCTCGACGGGATCGAGACCTCCACGCACAGGCGGAACGGCCCCACGCCCGTCGCGAACGTCAGCGGCAGCGTGCGCCCGTTCTCACGCCGGTAGTGGTCGTCGCTGAAGGAATTGGCGCGACGCACGACCTTGCCCTGCGGCGGGCCGAGGTCCACGACGATCGCCTGCGCCGAGGTCGCGTTGAACACCTGCGACGACTGCCCAGACAGGTTCCCCGTGTGCAGCCACTCGAAATCGTCCACGAAGTCCCCCCCGTCGCATTTCAGCGGCGGCGCCACGGGCAGCGTGAACTCGACGCCATCGATGTGCAGGTTGTCGATGTAGCAGGTGTTGTTGTCCGCCTCGTACCCGCCGGCGAACGCCATGCGGTCCACGCGACCGACCGGGCCGACCGAGTTGGGCTCGTTCCAAATGACTAACTCACCGTGCCCGTCGTTGCGGTCGAGCTTGTGGATGAGGCGCCCATCGACGGTCGTCTCGGTGATGATCTTGAACCAGGAGCCCACCGGCACGGGCACGAAGAAGCCGGCGCCGCCGGGGTAGGGCGCGCCGCTGACGTACGTCGCGGGCGTGGTGCAGGGCGAGAACAAGCCGCAGAACCAGTCGGCGCCGCAGGGCGCCAGGGTGTAGAAGTCGGGGATGGGCCCCACCGGCAGCCCGATGCCCGTGGTCGCGTTCTGACCGCCCCAGAGCAGGCGCGCGATGATGATGCCGCTGCTGACGTACGTCGGCTCGCTGGTCCAGAGCGAGTCGATGCTGTTCACGAACGTGTCGTGCACGATGCGCACGTTCTGGCCGATGTCCGGGCGGAACGTGAAGCGCGATTGGACGGCGCCCGTCGCCGTGTTCACCTTCACGAGTTCATAGCGCGCCCAACGCCCGAAGAAGGTGTTGGGCCCCATGGCCGGGGGCGCCACGAACCCGCGCAGCTTCTTCGTCGCGTTGCCCGCGACCGCCTCGGTCGCCACGCCGTACTGCGGCACGACCAGCGGCGGCGTGGCCGCCACGAATCGCGGCCGCCCCGTGACGGTCGCCGCCGCGCCGCCCCACGTGACCGTGTCGTTCTGATTGACCAGTTCGGCCGGCAGGGGCGCGAGGCTCTCGAAGCCGGTGTCGAACGTGGCGATGGCGCCGTCTGCGCCCGCCGAGCCGCGCGAGACAGCGCCGAACGCGCCCGAGAGATCGCGCGTCATGTGCGAGAGCGCGGTGCGCATGGACGCCGGCATGGCGAAGCCCGGCGCATCATTTCCCGGCGCATCGCCGGGGGGCGCCCCCTCGTTGCGCTTGTCCCAGATGTCGAACGCGGTCATGTCCGACTTGAACCACGCGGTGGTGCGCATGGGGGTGGAGTTCCCGCCCGCCTGCGCCAGCGCCGCGCCATCAGCGTGCAGCGCCGCCGCGAGGCAGCCCGCCGCGCGCAGCGTGAGCCGAGTGATTGATTGCCCGTTCCGACCGGCGCGAAGCGCCGACACCGCAAGAGTCCCCATCGCGGCCTCCCATCCCCCGGGGCCGCCCCTCCGAGTTATCCATACGTCTCCCCCGGCGCCCCCGGTTCCCGGCGGGCTCACTTCCCCGCGTAGTCGATGATCCGCCCGATCTCGCTCCGCAGGTCGCGACGGTGCACCACCCGGTCCACCAGCCCCGCGTCCAGCAGGAACTCGCTCCGCTGGAAGCCCTCGGGCAAGTCCTGCCGGATCGTCTGCTTGATCACGCGCGGGCCCGCGAACCCGATCAGCGCCTTGGGCTCCGCCAGGATCACGTCCCCCAGCATCGCGAACGACGCCGTCACGCCGCCCGTCGTCGGGTCCGTCAGCGCCGAGATGAACAGCCCGCCCGCGTCGTCCAGCCTCGCGAGCGCGGCGCTCGTCTTGGCCATCTGCATCAGGCTCAGGCCCGATTCCTGCATGCGAGCGCCGCCCGAGCAGCTCACGATGACCAGCGGCAGATTCTCGTCCGTCGCGTGCTCGATCGACCGCGTGATCGCCTCCCCCACCACCGAACCCATCGACCCCATCATGAACGTGAGGTCCATGCAGCACAGCATCAGCGGCCGGCCTTTGATGAACGCCCGACCCGTGCTGATCGCCTCGGGCACGCCAGTGCGCTTGTGCTCGTCGCGCAGCCTCGCGCTGTAGGGCTTGCGGTCGATGAACCCCAGCGGGTCCGTCGCGCGCAGGTCGGTGAACAGGGGCTCGAACGAGCCGGGGTCCGACAGTTGGTTGATCCGCTCCGCCGCGGAGATCCGGAAGTGATGCTCACACTCCGGGCAGACGTGGAGGTTGGCCTCCATCTGCTTGC
>CAYVSR010000002.1:0-2945 GCA_964453125.1 uncultured Phycisphaeraceae bacterium
GATCGGGGAGCTTGACGAGATAGTCGTTGGCGCCGAGCGCGAACGCCCGGGCCTTGATGGCGGGCTCTTCCTTGGAGCTGAGCACGATCAGGGGCGTCTCGGCGGTCGCCTCCTGGCTTCGGTAGCCTCGCACGAGGTCGAGCCCGTCGCCGTCGGGCATGACGAGGTCCTGGAGGATCACGGTGGGGCGCAGCCTGGCGGCCGTGGGGAGCGCATCCTCGGCTTTCTGGCAGAAGTGGAACTCGATGTCGGGCTGGGCCGCGAGAATCCGACGGATTGCCTCGCCGATGATCATCTGATCATCGACAAGCAGCGCAACGGGACCGTCCGTCGCCGGCGCAGGGGGCGTCGGGGTGGTGGTCATTCGCCTCTCCGAGCCGTGGCGAACCGCGCCGCGCGGGCGCCGATCGCGCCGCCGATCTCCTCGATGGGCAGTGTCTGCACGGCCGCGTTCATCTCAACCGCGGCGCCGGGCATGCCCCAGACCACGCTGGTCGCCTCGTCCTGCGCGATCGTGTGCCACCCCGCCGCGCGAAGGCGCGCAAGGCCGGCCGCCCCGTCGCGCCCCATGCCGGTGAGGAGCGCGGCGACGCCGGGCGCGGCCTTGGACTTGCAGATCGAATCGAAGAACACGTCGACCGATGGCCGGTAGACCTGGGCCCTGGGCTCCTCGTTGTATCCCAGTCGGCCGGCCGCATCGATCACCATGTGGTCGCCGGTCCCCGCCAGCAGCACGCGATTGGGCGCCAAGGCGTCCCCGGCGCGCGCGACCTCGACGCGGCGGCGCGTTTCGGCCGAGAGCCACTGGGCCAGCCCGGGGGCGAAGGTTGGGTCGATGTGCTGCACGATCACCACCGCGCACGCCACGGGATTCGGCATGTCGCGCAGCGTGGTCGCGAGCGCCTGCGGCCCGCCCGTCGAGACGCCGATGGCGACGAACGGGGCGATCGCGGGCGTCCCCGTGGTCGGCGGCGCAGGGGGCGGCGCCGACGGGGCCGCGGCGCGACCGACACCCGCCAGCACGCCGATGGCCTGGAGCTTACGGACCAGCGGTTCGGCGTTGACCGCGCTGCCATCCGCGCCGATCCCGGGCGTGGCGACGGCGTCGAGGGCGCCCGCGCCCAGCGCCTCGAAGACCTTGCTGGCGTTGCCCTCGACCGTCGCGGTGACGACGAGGATCGGGCAGGGCGTGGCGCGCATGATGCGGCGCGTGGCCTCCACGCCGTCCATCACGGGCATGATCATGTCCATGAGCACAACGTCGGGCAGATCCTGCGCGCACATGGCGACGGCCTGGGCGCCGTCCATCGCGACCCACGCGATGGACGCGCCGGGCATGGTCGCCACCGCGCGCCTGAGCGATTCGATGGCGAGGCGCAGGTCGTTCACGATGCCGATGCGCATCACCCGGGCGCTCCGATCAGGTCCTCGACCATGCGGATCAGGGAATCGTCCTGAAAGCTGCTCTTGGTCAGGTACGCGCTGGCGCCCGCCTCCATGCCCAGCAGGCGGTCCTCCTCGCGGTCCTTGTACGACACGATGATGATCGGCAGGTCGGCGTACTTCGGCTCGCGCCGGACGGCCCGGATGAGTTCGATCCCGGTCATCCGCGGCATGTCCACGTCGGTGACCATCAGGTCGTATCTGCCCGCGCGGAGCGCGGTGTACCCCTCCCGACCATCGACCGCGACGTCCACGTGGTACCCGCGACGCGTGAGGAGTTGTCGTTCCACCTCGCGGACGGTGATCGAGTCGTCCACGACGAGGATCCGCAGCCGATCCCGGCCGTGCGCCGCGCCTTGCGACGACGCGGCGCCGAGCGAGCGTCCGCCCTGGAGCGTCTCTCGGAGCGATCGGAGCAGGTCGTCGATATCCACCACGAAGACCGGCGCTCCGTCGGAGCGGATCGCGGCCGCCGCGATGTGCGGCACCCCGCCCAGACGCGGGTCGAGCGGGCGGACCACGAGGTCTTCCTCGCCGCACAACTCATCGACGATGAGCCCGCAGCGCGCATCGCCCGCGCCGATGATGAGGGTGTGCAGCACGTCGCCCCTGGAGTCCGGTCGGTCGCCGCCCAGGATTTCCGTGCCGTGAACCAGGCCGATGGACTGGTTCTCGAGCGTGAACTGCATGCGGCCCTGGACCGGTTGGATCTCCGCGAGGGGGAGGAGCACGATCCGGTCGAGCCGGGCGAGCGGCGCCGCGTACAGCTCCCCCGCGATCTTCACGAGCGCGGCTCGAATGACGGATCGGGTCACCGGCAGACGGATCACGAAACGAGCGCCGCGGCCGAGTTCCGATTCGAGGACAACGGCGCCCGAGATCTCGCGCACCGTGGATTGGACGACGTCGAGCCCCACGCCGCGACCGGAGAGTTCGGTCACCGCCTGTTTGGTGGAGAAGCCCGGCAGGAAGAGAAACTCGAGCAGCTCCGCCTGCGTGAGCCTGGCCGCCGTCGACGCCTCGACCATGCGGCGTTCAACGACCTTGCTTCGGACCCTTTCGCAGTCGATGCCGCGGCCGTCGTCGCGCAGTTCGATGACGAGCGAGCCGCTCTGGTGGCGGGCCGCGAGCGTGATCGTCGCGGTCGCGGGCTTGCCGGCGGCGGCCCGCTCCTCGGGCGACTCGATCCCGTGATCGAGGCTGTTGCGGATCATGTGCGTGAGAGGCGACTCGAGCTTCTGAAGCGTGTCACGATCGACCTCGACGGACTCGCCCTGGATGCGAAGCTCAACGTCCTTTCCGAGCTGCCGGGCGATGTCCCGCACCATCCGCGGGAATGCGGTGACGCCCTCGGAGAACGGGCGCATGCGGCTGCGGAGGACCTCGGTGTAGAGCGCGCCGGAGAGTTCCTCGAGCCGGCGAAACGCCTCCTCGAATCGGTTCGACTGATCGACCAGCGCGGCCTGCACCTCGTTCGCGGCGTCGGCCAGGGCGTCGAACGA
>CAYVSR010000002.1:2955-26247 GCA_964453125.1 uncultured Phycisphaeraceae bacterium
GAACGAGTCGTTCGTTCGATCCCTTACCTGCTCGGGCCCGGCGCCGGGCGATGACGATCGCGCGCGGTGGTCGCTGCGGAGATGCTCGCGCAGGGCCTGAACCGCCTTGTCGAGCCTGCGCTCCCGGGCCTTGAGCCCGGCCAGGAGCGTGCGGAGCGACTGCAACCTCGTGGCCTCGACGGTGGACTCGCCGGCGAGGAACAGCATGCGGTTCAGGACGCTCGCGGCGACACGCACGCTGCTGGCGGCCGCGGCGGCCACCGCGGCCGCCGACGTCGTGTTGGCGACGCGAACCGCGGCCACACTCTCGGGCTGGGCGGGCTCCACCGGTTGGGTGGAGAGCGTCAGCACGCCGGGCCGCGCGGACGGAGACGCGGCGGCGAGCGAGACGACGGGATCCGCGGGCGCGTCGCCGACCGGCAGTGGAGCCCTGAGTTCCTCGGCCAGCGCCGCGATGCGACCTGCCTGGGCCTGCGTCCACGCCGGAAGGTCCGGCTCGGCGAGCGACCGCACCTCGCTCAGCACGTCCACGGCCTTGAGCAACTGGTCGACCCGGGCCGGGACCAGCGTTTCCCGACCGTCCTTGGCGGCGAGGAAGCGCTCCTCCATGACGTGCGCCAGCGAAACAAGCACGTCGAGGCCGACGATCTTGGCGGCTCCCTTGATCGAGTGCGCCGCGCGCATCAGCGGTTCGACTACCGATCGATCACTCGGAGATTTCTCGAGCGCCAGCAGCCCATCGCTCAGGGCGGCGCAGTGCGCTTCCGCCTCGAGCTTGAACAGCTCGAGTAGGGAGAAGCCGCCGAGTCCGGAGGCGTCGCTCATCCCAGCCCAGCCTTGAACCCGGCGAGGAGCCGCTCGCAGTCCAGGATCGTCACGCAGCGACCGCCGACGTCGGTCACTCCCAGCGTGCACTCGCCCAGCGAGTACTCGACCGTGACCGGCGGCGCACGGAACGATGCGGGATCGACGCTCTCGATCCCGAGCAGCGCATCGACCTCAAAGGCCCATGCGTTGTCCGGCGGCCCGACGACGATCATCCGTCTCCGGTCCGCGGAGGGTTCTTGCGGAGCGACCGGCTCGACCCGAGAGGGCAGACCGAGCAGGCGGTGCAGATCGGCGCAGAGCACGATCTCGCCGCGGATGTTGCAGATGCCGCGGAGCACACGGCTCGTGCGGTTGGGGACCGGGCTCGGCCGAGCGAGCGGCGTCACACGTCGCAGGCGCTCGGCGGGGAGGGCGGCCGATTCGTCCCCGATGCGAAAGATCAGGAGGCGAACGGACTGACCGTGCCTCGCATCCAGCGGGCGCGCCGCGAGGGCCGTTCCCGCGGCGAGATCCGCGGGTCCAATGGGCTTGTCGAGGAGGCGCAGGATCGCTCCGCCGGACGCCGGCGCATCCGGCGCCGTCGCGCGTGCAAGGCTGGAGGACTCGATCTCGCTCATCGCCGTTCCTCGTGCGGCCGGCCCGTTGCTGCGCGTCGGGCGCGGTCCCAGTAGGCGTCGGCGCGGCGGTTGTCGCCGGAACGCTCGCTGAGGATGGCGAGTTGAAGCAGCGACGTGGTGCGTGAGGGGTCCAGGTAGACCGACTGCTCGAACAGGCGCTTTGCGCCGGCGGCGTCGTCGAGGGACAGCCGGATTATTCCGAGGAGTTCACACGCGCCGGCGGACGGTCCGCTTCGGGCGACGATGGCCCGGACCATCGCCTCGCCGTCTTCAATGCGACCCGCGTCGGCGAGGGCGCGGGCGACCTCCAGGGTGTCCGCGGGCGCCGGGCGAGGGGCCGGGCGCGCCACGGCGGGCGACTGCGCTGCCACGGGCGTGCGGCTCTGGCCGTGGTGGGGCGGGGATTGCACCGACGTGCGGGCCGCGGGGACGGACGGACCTACGGGGGTTGAGGCCCGGGGGGGTTGTTCGAGGGCGAACGCGTGCGGAGCCGCGACCGCGCGAAGTGGCGTGCGGCCGCGCAGGAGTTGTTCGGCGTGCCCGACGAACAGCAGCCCGTCGTGGGCCAGTTCGTCGCATATCGCGTCGAGCAGCGACGAGCGCGCGTTGGAGTTCAGATAGATCAGGAGGTTGCGGCAGAACACCACCTGGAAGGGCCCGGCGGCGCGGAGCGAAGCCGGATCGGACACATCCTCCCGGGTGAACCGCACAAGGTCTCGCACGGGCTGCGCGACGACGATCGAGTCGTTCCGGCGCTGGAGGAACGGCGCCGCCCAGCCCGGGACTTCTGTGCGAATGGATGAGGCGCCGTATTGCCCCGTCGCCGCGGCGCGCAGAAAGCCGCTGTTGCGGTCGAGCCCCTCCACGCGCACGCGATCCGCGGGCCACCCGGCGTGCAGCGCGGTCATGGCCATGCAGTACGGCTCCTGCCCCGTGGCGCAGCCGACGCTCAGCATGCGGAGCGTCGGTTCGCCCGACGCGAGACGGCGCTGGAGAAAGTCCAGCAGCAGGTCGTACGACCGCGGGTAGCGGAAGAGCCAAGTCTCCGGGACGGCGATTCCGGCGAGCAGGCGGTCCGCTTCATCGGGCACGCGGTCGAGCGCCTCGACATACGCGGGTTCGCTGCCCCCGAAGAGGGCGATGCGCTCGGCGACTGCGTCGTCGAGACCCGAGTTTTCCAGCAACAAAGGCTCAACGAGCGCATGCTCCTCAAGCCAGCGTCGCACCGCAACGTGCCTCATTGCGCGACCTCGGCTGCTTGATCTCTCAGCACAATGGCCTGCTCTGCGGAGAACATCTCCTGAGGAAAGACCTGCTGCACCTGGCCCCAGCGCGTCTGCGTCACCGGGCCCAGGATCCGGCCGCCCGGGGCCGCGAAGCCGGGATGGCCACCGGCGGCCTCGAAGTCGATGTAGTCAACATCCAGCACGCTCTCCACCCAGAGGCCGACGAGCGAACCTGTTGGCGCCCCGGGGAGGCCGGCCCGAATCACGACGACCCGGTTGGCCATGAGGTCCGGACCCCTTCCGGTTCCGAGAAGCGAGCCCGCGTCCACCAGCGGGATCAGCGCTCCGCGGTACTCGAACAGCCCGCGCACCCAGCCCGGGGCGCCGAGCGCCGGGCGGCACGACACCGGGGGCAGCACTTCGAGGATGGACCGTGACGCGATCGCCATCAGCCGATCCTCCGAGCGCCAGATGAGCGCGAGCGATCGCACGCCTACTCCTTGAGCTTGAACTCGGCCACCGCCGAGCGCAGCGCCGTGATCGCGGACTGCAGGTCTGTGGAGGCCCTGCCGAACTCCTGCACCGACTGCATGGTCTGCCGGGCGTTGTCGGAGAGGGAGGTCATGGCGTCGCTGATCTGCTCGGCTCCTTCGGACTGCGCCTGCATCGACTCGTTGACCTGCTTGAAGCTCTCGGTGCTCCGGTTGACGCGATCGATGATCTCGGTCAGCTGCGATCCGGCGGAGGCGACATCGCGCACGCCGCGACGGACCTGGTCGGAGAAGCGGTCCATCTCCATGACGCCCGAGGACACGGCGGCCTGCATCTGCTGCACCATCTGCTCGATGTCGAGCGTGGCGGACGCGGTCTGGTCGGCCAGGCGCCGGATCTCGCGGGCGATGACCAGGAAGCCCGACCCGAACTCGCCGGCCTTCTCCGCCTCGATCGCGGCGTTGATCGAGAGAATGTTGGTCTGGTCCGCCACCTTGGTGATGGTGGTGATCACGGTCGTGATCTTCTGCGAGCGCTCGTTGATCGCCCCGAGCTTCTCGGCGATGGAGGTGGTGGCGCGATCCAGGTCGTGCATCACCGACTCCATCCCCTGCAGCCCCGCCCGTCCCGCGCCGGCCAGCGCCGCCGTCTCGGCCGCGTTTGTGCTCACGGATTCCATCGTCCGGACCAGGTCCTTCCCAGTCGCGGAGATCTCCTTGACGGCGGCGGCGATCTGGCTTGACGCCGCGCCGAACGTGGACGCCGACGCCTCCTGCTGCTTGCTCGTGGCCGCGATCTCGGTCGCCGTCGAGTTCAGTCGGATGCCCGCCTGCTTCACGCTGCCGACCAGCGAATTGAGATTCTGGTCCATCATGCCCATCGAGCGGATCAGCCGGCCGCTCTCGTCGAGGCTCGAGTTCGCGGCGATATTCTGGGTCAGGTCGCCCCGGGCGATGCGATCGGCGACTTCGGCGGCCGCACGCACGCGCTGGCTCACCGAGCGAGTGACGAGGAACATCAGGCCGCCCACCGCGACCAGGCCTATCACCCCGATGACGATGTTGCGTCGCACCGCGGCGTCGGCGGCCCGCATGACCTCGGCCCGTGTGCGTCGCGCGACGATCGTCCAGCCGCCGGTCTGAATCTTCTCGACGGCGTAGAAGCAGCTGGCGCCGAGCGTCGGGTCCGTGTCCTCGAACAGGTCCACGGTCCCGCCGGGCGTGGCCGCGAGCCAGCGAGCCCCGATCGCGGCGTAGGGGGTTTCCGCGAGGGCCCGCATTTTCAGGGTTTCGGCGCCGGCGCCATCGGTGGTGGTGGCGAGAAACCTGCCGCCGGCGCTGAGGATGAACACATCGGCGCCGGTGCGCTGCTTGATGCCGGCGCTGATCGCGACGAGCATGTCCAGGCTGCGGTTCACACCGGCGACGCCGGCGAACTCTCCGCGGATGACGATGGGCGACACGTGCGAGACGATCAGCCCGCCCTCTTTGGCGTAGGGCTCGGTGATGGTCGCCACCGGCGTCGCGCCCTTCACGAACGACTGCTTGGGCCGGACGTAGTACTCCAGCGACTCCATGCCCACGCCGGGCTTGAGCGCGGCGTTTCCGGTTCGAGCGCCGTCGTGGAAGACGTCGTACCAGACCGGCAGGAACCGTCCGGCCGCGTCCATCGCTTCCTTCGGGACCTCGCCGGCCTTGAGCGATTCGGCGTCCTGCCCGTCGGCGTTGGGCTCGTACGCGATGTATGCGCTCAGGTTCAGATCGCTCATCGCGTTCACCGCCCGCACGAACTCGACGGTCTCCTTCCGCCGGCCGAACAGCCCGTTCATCTGGCTCGCGGCGATCATCTGCGCAGCGTGATTCCACCGGTCGTTCCGCACGCTCATCTCAGCCGCGGCGCCGGCGGCGCTCTCCTCCATGAGCGTGTGCTCGACCTCGCGCAGGTCGCGGTAGCTGTCGACCGCGCTCACCGCCACGATCGCGCCGATGGCCAGCATCGTTGGCAGCACGCCCAGCAGCAGCAGGCGACCCGAGAGCGTATGGACGAACGAGGTCTTGGCCATGGGACGGGACCTCTCGCCGACGGCGAATCGGGCCTGCTTTCCTGAGTCGCCCCCGTCGGGCGCTCCGGATCACACACAGCATAACCGCGAACCGCTGGCCGCTGGCCGCTGGCCGCTGGCCGCTGACCGCTGGCCGCTGGCCGCTGACCGCTGACGCGGTGGCTGCGGTGTCCGCCGCCCGACAGAACACGGGGATCCCACTCCGTGGCTGTCCGCCACACAGAACCCGGCCCCAAAAACGGCGCCATCGGCGGGCGCTGCGGAGAGACGGCGCGGAGCGCGATCGGAAAGTGGTCCAAGGATCCCGCGGAAGTCTCGCGAATCTGCCGCGGGCGCTCTTGGCGCACGGGCGGATTCTCAAACAAAGCGGTGAGGGGAGGCGCGGAGAGGTGAATCTCTGCGCGACGAGCGCGCAATCGATGTCCTTTTTGTCACCCCTACGAGTTAGTCAGAAGTCGTAACCATTTGGAACAGAAAGACTTAGTCTCTGTCATAGGCCGAGAGGGTGACACGGGGTCTTCCGGGCCCCAATGACCGGCTTGACCAATGCCCAAGCGCCCGCCGGGCGCCCCTCTTGGCGGGTCCCCGACGGCACGGCGTCCACGAACAGCTCTCGATGATCGGTTGCGGCGAGCGGCTAGAATGGCCGCGCCACATGCTTCGCTACCTGCGCAACCTGATGGTCTCGTTCGGCGTGCTGGGGTTCGTCCTGCAGTCGCTGGTCGGCGGCGTCGGCGCGGGTCGGGCGTTGTGCGTTGGCTGCGAGCAAGGTGGGTGGATGGTTGGTCGGCCGTGCGATCCGGTCGTTCAGGTTGATTGCTGCGCGGAAGAGGGGGCCACCGGCCAAGCGCCTCTCACGCCTGGGTTGCCGGCGGCGCATGTCGCGAGCGACTGTGAGTGCATCGACGTGCCCCTGCCGCATCGTTCCACGGCCGTGCTCACGGCCGCGCGGGCTGATGCTCCGAATGAGTCCGTGATCCATCCGGATGCGCTGATCGCATGGCACGGGTTCGAGTTGAATGCGGCGCCGGTGCGGGCGTCTTGGGCGCGGGCCGGCCCGCGAGCGCCTTCGGGATTGGCTCCGGCGCAGCCTCGATTCACCGTTCTCGTCATCTAGCTCCAACGAGATGATCCGCGTGGTCTCCGGCGCAAGCCGGCGGCGATGCCATCGGTCGGACCGCGCGCGATCCGCGCGGGCCCCCGCCCTGATCTTCACGTTGGAGCGACCTGATGCAACACCGGTCAAATTGGGCTCGATTCACAATCGTGTTGGTTGGCGTGGCCGCCGGGCTCGGGGGCTGCACGGGAGAGAGCGACCTCTCGGGTAGCCGCATCGTCGCGGACCTCGAACGAGCACGGGTTCCCTTGGCGGATGAGCGCGGAGCGGCGAGAGACTGGCAAGACGAGGCCGCCCTGCCCGATGCGGGGCCGATCACGCTGACCGAGCTGCTCCGCGTAGCAGAAGCCCGGAACCCCTCGCTCGCGGCCGCGCGAAGCGGTGTCGGCGTGGCTGCCGGTCAGCGGTGGCAGGCCTCGCTGTATCCCAACCCGCGGACGGATGCGCTCGTGGAGGATCTCTCGTGGCGGGACGGCTTCTCGGGCGCCAAGACGACGGTCGGCATCACGCAGCCGATCGTCGTCGGTGGGCGCCGACGCGCCGCGATCGACGCCGCCGCCGCGGACCAGGCGGCGCGCGAGGCGGGGGTCGAGGCCCAACGTCGCGCGCTGTTCGGTGAGATCGCCGCGGAGCACGCCCGGCTGGTGTCCATCGGCGAGCAACGGCGGCTCTACACCGAGCTGCGCGAGCTGACGGGGAGGACGCTCGCCGCGGCGAGCACAAGGTTCGAGGCCCGGGCCGCCCCCGAGACGGACGTGATCCGCCCGCGCGTGGAGGCGCACCGCATCGACGCCGCGCTCGGTCGGCTCGGGCACGAGCAAACGGCCTCCGTGCGCCGCCTGGGGCTGCTGCTGGGCGGAGTGTCGATCGACGCGTCTCGCATCGGGGGCGAAGGGCAGGCGGCTTCCGACGCGGTCGATCGGGAGGCGCTCGAAGCGTCGGTGCGGTCCTCGCACCCGGCGCTGCTGCTGGCCGACCGCGAGATCGAGGGCGCCGCGGCTCGTCTCGAGCAGGTGCGCGCGGAGCGAACGCCGGATGTGGACGTGCGCGTGGCCGTGGGCTACCGGGGCGAGCAGGACGACGGCATCGTCGAGTTCGGGGCGGGCATGACCCTGCCGCTCTGGGACGACCGCCAGGGCGACGTGATGTCGCGGCGGTTCGAGCTGATGCGCGCCCGGCAGCAGCGGACAGCGGCGGAGAACGACCTGCTCGGGCGACTTGCCGCGTCGGTCGGCGAATACGAGGCCGCGCGGGCGCAGCTCGCCGCCTTCCGCGACCAGATCGTGCCCGACGCCCAGCGCGCCTTCGACCAGACCGGCGAGGGCTACCGGGGCGGGCGCGCAACGTTCCTGGACCTGCTCGACACCCAGCGCACGCTCACGGAGGCTCGCGTCGCGTCGGCCGAACTCGCCGGGGCGGTGGCGGCCGCCCGCGCGAGCATCCTTGCGATCGTCGGCCCCGATGGGCTCGCGCGGGCAGACGAGCCATTCGATCCTGTCTCTCGTGACGAAGTTCCACCCCACACCGCCGAGCGCCCCGGAGGCGCGGAGGTCAAGCCATGAGCATGAAGCGCGTCTTGGAAGTGATGATGGCCGTGATTCTGGTGTCCGTCACCGGGTGCGAGAAGAAGTCCGCCAACGCCGGGAAGGGCGCGCCGGCGACGGCGGCGGGCGCGGCCGCGTCGGGAAGGTGCCCGCACGAGATCAAGCATGAAAAGTGCCCGTTCTGCAACCCCGCGCTGGTCGCATCGGAGGGCTTCTGCGGGGAGCACGGCGTCGCGGAAGCGCTCTGCGTCCAGTGCCGGCCGTACCTGAAGGCGGCGTTTCGCGCCAAGGGGGACTGGTGCAAGGAGCACGAGGCGCCCGAGTCCCAGTGCGTGCAGTGCCACCCGGAACTCAAGGACAAGATCAGGCCGGGCGAGCACGGGGGCGCGGCTCCGGTCGCCGCGAGCGGCCAGCCCGGCCCGGCCGCCTGCGAGCACGCCATCGCGAAGGCAAAGTGCCCCTTCTGCACCCCCTCGCTGATCCAGAGCGACGGGTTCTGCAAGGAGCACGACATCGCCGAAGCGCTCTGCGTGAAGTGCCGCCCGTACCTGGAGGCCGCGTTCAAGGCCAAGGGTGACTGGTGCGCCGAGCACGCCACTCCCGAGTCTCAGTGCGCCCTGTGCAACCCCGAGCTTCTGAACAAGCCCAAGAGCAACGGATGAGGAGATGCCCCATGAGACACGCCCGCGATGTGTGCTTCGGGTTGACGTTCGTGTGCGCAGTGTTGCTCGGCCGACCGGGCGCTCTCGCGCAGTCGCCGGCCGCGGGCGTGCCGCAAGCCGCGGCGGTCTGCCCGCACACGATCGACCCCGCGAAGTGCCCTTTCTGTGATCCCACGCGCGTCGAACGGCTGGGCATGTGCAGGGAACACGGGGTTCCCGAGGCCCTCTGCGTGCGGTGCAAGCCGTACCTCAAGGACGCGTTCGTGGCCGCGCTCGACTGGTGCGAGGAGCACGCCACCCCTGGTTCCCAGTGCGAGGTGTGCAGCCCCGGCGCCGGGAAGGCCGGCGTGGAGCGCGCCCAATCGGCCGGAGCGGAACTGCGGTGGCGACGCGAGCCCTCCCCGGGCTGCACGACCTCCGACACGATCGTGACGCTCGCCTCGCCCGAGGTGATCCGCGCGGTCGGATTGGAGTTCGCGCAGGTGGGGGCGGCGCCGATGGGCCGCACGGTCGAGCGCACCGCCGAGCTGGCGTACAACGCCAACCGGTACGCGCGCCTGTCGTCGCGCGCCGGCGGCGTGATCGCCGAGGTGACCCGAGACCTCGGGGAACGGGTCAAGCAGGGCGAGACGCTCGCGGTGATCGATTCCACCGATCTGGGCGGCGCCAAGAGCGACCTCCTGCAGGCGCTGCAGATGGTCCGCCTGTGGGGATCGAACGCGGAGCGGGAGCGGGCCCTGGTCGCCAAGGGCGCGGGCGTCGAGCGCGAGGCGCTGGAGGCCGAGACGAGGGCGGCGGAGAGCCGCATCGCCGAGAGCCGCGCGCGCCAGCGGCTGCGCACCCTCGGCCTGTCGGCCGAGCAGGTGGAGTTGGTGGCGAAGGATGGCGATACGTCGTCGCTGCTGCGCCTCGCCGCCCCGTTTGACGGCGTCGTGGTGGAGCGCGACGCGGTCGTGGGCGAGGTGGTGGAGCCCGGCAAGGCGCTGCTGTCGCTGGCCGACACGGGCACGATGTGGGCGATGGTGGACCTGGCGGAGGCGGACCTCGCCTCGGTGAAGACGGGCCAGGAAGCGGCGATCACGCTCGACGGGCTGCCGGGCAGGTCGTTCGTGGGCCGCCTCGTCTGGATCAGCGCGCAGGTGGACCCCAAGACACGCACGCTCAAGGCGCGCGTCGAGCTGGACAACAGCCAAGGGCTGCTCAGGGCCCACATGTTCGGGCGCGCGAGGATCAAGGCGGGCGACGGGCGTCAGGCCGTCGCCGTTCCCAAGGAAGCGGTCCAGTGGGAAGGGTGCTGCAACGTGGCGTTCGTGAGGACCGACGCGGCCGGGACGACGTTCCGCCCGGCGCGGCTCGTCCTCGCGTACGACGCGGGCGACACGTACGAAGTTCAGGACGGGCTCCGGCAGGGCGACACCGTGGTGACGAAGGGGAGCTTCATCCTCAAGAACGAGATCCTCAAGAACTCCGTCGGCGCGGGGTGCTGCGAAGTGGACCACCTGAAGAAGTAGAACCGTCCCGTTGCGTCCCGCCTTCGGCGCGGGGCGCGGAGCCTCGGCATGCTCAACCTCATCATCGGGTGGTCGCTGCACCACCGCTTCCTGGTCATCCTCGGCTCGCTCGCCTTCGTCGTGTGGGGCGTGTATTCGCTCGCCCACCTGCCGATCGACGCCTTCCCGGACACCACGCCCGTGCAGGTGCAGGTGAACACCGTGGCGCCGGCGCTCTCTCCGGAGGAGGTCGAGCAGCAGATCACGCAGCCGGTCGAGGTCGCCATCTCGGGGCTGCCGAGGCTCGCGGGTGTTCGCTCGGTCTCCAAGTTCGGGCTGTCTCAGCTGACGGTCACGTTCGAGGACGGCACGGACATCTACTTCGCGCGCCAGCTCATCAACGAGCGGCTGGGCTCCGTCGAGCTGCCCGATGGGATCGAACGGCCCGAGATGGGCCCGGTGGCGACCGGACTGGGCGAGGTGTTCCATTATCTGGTGGTCGGCAAGGGCGACGCGCCGGCGTCGCTGACGGAGCTCACGACCATCCAGGACTGGATCATCGCGCCGCAGCTGCGGCAAGTCCGCGGCGTGGCCGAGGTCAACACGTGGGGCGGGCTGGTAAAGCAGTACGAGGTCGTGGTCGAGCCCGGGCGGCTCATCGAATACGGGCTGACTCTCGACGAACTCGCCGACGCGCTCGCGCGGAACAACGCCAGCGTCGGCGGGGGGCAGGTGACCCGCGGCGGGGAATCGATGCTCGTCCAAGGCGTGGCGCTGACCACGAACACGGAGCAGATCGCGAACGCCGTCATCAAGGCGGAGCACGGGACGCCGGTGCGGGTGCGCGATGTCGCGCAGGTGCGAGTGGGGCACGAGATCCGACGCGGCGGCGTCACGGCCGACGGGCTGGGGGAGGCGGTCCTCGGGCTGGGCTTCATGCTGATGGGGGAGAACAGCCACGAGGTAACGCTCCGGCTCGACGAGCGCCTCCGAGAGGTTCGGGCCTCGATCCCGTCCAACGCCGACGTGCGGGTCGTCTACCGCAGGACGGACCTCGTCGACCACGTGATCCGCACGGTCGGCGAGAACCTCCTTCTCGGGGCGCTCTTCGTGATCGCGGTGCTGTTCGTGTTCCTCGGGAACATGCGAGCCGGCCTCATCGTGGCCCTCGCCATCCCGCTGGCGATGCTGTTCTCCTTCAGCCTCATGATGCAGTTCGGGATCGCCGCGAGCCTGCTGAGCCTCGGAGCGATCGATTTCGGCTTGGTCGTCGACAGCTCGGTCATCATCGTCGAGAACAGCGTGCGGCGCATCGGTCACGACAACGAGCGGGGCGCCAAAACGCCGATCGTCGACATCGTTCGCGACGCGGCGGTCGAGGTCCGCAAGCCCACGATGTTCGGCGAGCTGATCATCATGATCGTCTTCGTGCCGATTCTGCTCCTTGAGGGAGTGGAGGGCAAGCTGTTCAGGCCGATGGCCCTGACGATCATCTTCGCGCTGCTCAGCTCGCTCATCTTCTCGCTCACCCTCACGCCCGTGCTGTGCAGCCTCGCCCTCGGCCGACGCGTCGGCGAGCGCGAGAACCGGATCGTGCGTGGCGTCCAGCGCGTCTACCGACCGGTCGTGCGCGCGGCCCTGCGCTTCCGCTGGGCGGCGGTCGGGGCCGGGCTGCTGCTAGTGGCGGGCGGGGCGCTGCTGGCCTCGCGCCTGGGCTCGTCGTTCATCCCGCGCCTGTACGAAGAAGCGATCGTCGTCAATGTCGTCCGGCTCGCGGGCGTCTCGATCGACCAGTCGGCCGACTACAACACGCGGATCGAGCGGTACCTGCTCGAGCGATTCCCCGGCGAGATCGATCACGTCTGGACCCGCTTCGGCACGCCCGCGGTCGCGACCGACCCGATGGGGATCGAGCAGAACGACGTGTTCGTCTCGCTCAAGCCCCGCAAGGGCTGGACGAGAGCCCGCACGCAGGCGGAACTCTCGGAGATGGTCGCCGCGGACCTGCGCGCGCTCCCCGGCGTCAAGGCCATCATGATGCAACCGATCGAGATGCGGATGAACGAGATGATCGCGGGCATCCGCGCCGATGTCGGGGTGCTGATCTTCGGAGACGACCTCGAACAGCTCGCCACGCTCGCCAGCCAGGTGCGCGGGATCGTGGAGTCGATCCCCGGCGCCGAGGACGTCTCCGCCGGGCAGGTCACGGGCGCGCCGGCGCTCCGCATCACCGTGGACCAGAACGCCATCGCGCGCCACGGCATCCCCGCCCAGCACGTGCTCGAGATCGTGCGGGCGCTCGGTGAGATCACGATCGGGCAGGTCCGCGAGGGGCCGCGCCGCTTCGACCTGACGCTCGAACTGCCCGACCGGCTCCGCAGCGACCCCGACACGGTGGGCGACATCCTGGTGCCCACACCCGCGGGGGAACGCATCCCGCTCTCGCGCCTCGCGCGCATCGCGCCGACCGAGGGCCCCGCCGTGGTCGAGCGGGAGTGGGGCAAGCGGCGCGTGATCGTGCAGCTGAACGTTCGCGACCGCGATCTCGGAGGGTTCGTCGCCGAGGCCCGGGAGCGGATCGCGGAGGATGTCCCGATGCCCGCGGGCTACTACGCCGTCTTCGGCGGGCAGTTCGAGCACTACGAGCGTGCCGCCAGGCGCCTCTACGTGATCGTGCCCATCGTCGTCGTCTCCATCGCGTTGCTGCTCTATTTCAGCATCGGCAGCGTCCGCGACTCCCTGATCGTCCTGACCGGCGTGCCCTTCGCCGCGCTGGGCGGCGTGGTCGCGCTCTGGCTGCGCGGGCTCGACTTCACTGTCTCAGCGGCGGTGGGGTTCATCGCGGTCTCGGGGGTCTCCATGCTCACCGGGCTGGTGCTGGTCTCGACCATCCGCCAGCGCATCGCCGCGGGGGCGACAGTGAACGAGGCGATCGAGCAGACCCGGCTGATCCGACTCCGTCCGATTCTCATGACGGCGCTGGTCGCCGCGCTGGGCTTCATCCCGATGGCGTTCAATACAGGCGTGGGCGCAGAGGTTCAACGGCCGCTGGCGACCGTGGTCATCGCGGGGATCATCACCGACAACCTGCTGACGCTGTTCGTGCTGCCCGCGATGTATTCGCTCTTTGGGACCAGGTCAGGAACCCGCGAGGTCGGCGTGGATCACGGCGCCGACTTCGGTTCTCCTGCGTCAGAGTAGGAACGGCCTCGTGGGGACGGCGAAGTCCCGGCGCGCTTCCGCGGCGCAGAGATGGTCGGTCCCGAGTATGCCAGAAGCCGTAGAGCGTTGAGCAGCACGACCAGCGTGCTTCCTTCGTGGAAGATCACTGCCAGCCCGATGCGAAAGAAGCCCGTGGTCGTGGTGATGAGCAGTAGTACGATCACAGCGAGCGAAATGGCTAGGTTCTGCAAGATCACCAGCCTGGCGGCGCGCGACAGGCCCACCGCGAAGGGAAGCAGGCTGAGGTCGTCCCCCATGAGCGCCGCGTCGGCTGTTTCCAGCGCGGCGGCGGCGCCCGCTCCGCCCATAGCGATCCCCACGGTCGCAGCCGCGAGCGCGGGCGCATCGTTTACGCCGTCGCCCACCATCGCAACCTTCTTGTGCTGCGCGACGAGTTTTTTGATCGTTGCGACCTTATCCTCGGGCATGAGGTCGGCCTCGACTTCGTCCACGCCCACCTCGCTTCCGATCGCTGCACCGATGCCCTTGTTGTCGCCCGTGAGCATGACCAGCCGGCGGATGCCCAGCGCACGGAGCGAATCGAGCGCCGCTCCGGCATTGGGGCGCACGCGATCGGCCAGGCCCAACACCCCCAGCCAGCGCTCGCCGTGCCGCACCGCCATGACGCTGCGGCCGTTGGCGGCGAGCGCCTCCGCGGCGGCGGCGATCTGAGGCGGGAGCCCCTCCGGGGCCGCGATCGCGCCCTCCCACATCCGTGGGCTGCCTATCTCGACTGTCTTGCCCGCCACGCTCGCTCGCACGCCTTTGCCGGTGATGCTCTGAAGTTCACCCGCGTCGGGAAGAACCAGATTTGCGGCACGGGCTTTCCGCACCACGGCCTGCGCGAGGGGATGCTGCGAGCGGGTCTCGACCGCCGCCGCGATGCGGAGCAGTTCTTCCTCGGTCACGTCGGGCGCCGGCGCGAGGTCCGTGACTTCGGGTCTTCCCTCGGTGAGGGTGCCGGTCTTATCGAATGCGATAGCCCGGATCGCCCCCAGATTCTCCAGGTGTTCGCCGCCTTTGATAAGCACGCCCTTGCGCGCGGCGCGGGCGATGGCGGCCAGAACGGCCGCGGGCGTGCCCAGGGCCAGCCCGCATGGCGTCGCCGCCACCAGCAGGGTGATGGCGCGGTACGTGCTCTCGCGCCACGTGAGGCCCGCGAGCCAGGGCAACAGCGGCACCAGCGCCGCGGCGATCGCCAGCGCGATCGGCACGAACACCGTCGCAAACCTGTCGGTGAACTTCTGCGTGGGCGCACGCTGCGACTCGGCCTCGGTGACCAGGCGGATCACGCGGTCGAGCGTGCGGTCCCCCGCGGCGGCGGTTACGGTGACCTCCAACGCGCCCTCGCCGTTGACGCTGCCGGCATAGACCGGGGCCCCGGCCTCCTTCTCCACCGGCACGCTCTCACCGGTGATGGGCGCCTGGTTGACCGCCGAGCGGCCCGACTTGACCGTGCCGTCCACGGCGATCCGCTCCCCGGGTCGGACGACGGCGACCTCGCCGGGCCGCACCTCCTCGACGAGGACGGCCGTCTCCGCGCCCTCGCGAATGATGCGCGCCGTGGCCGGCGCAAGCTCGGCGAGCGCCGCGATCGAGCGGCGGGCCCGGTCGGTGGCATACTCCTCCAGCGCGTGCGCCAGCGAGAATAGAAAGAGCAGGAAGGTTCCCTCGGCCCACGCTCCAAGGGCCCATGCCCCTGGGGCCGCGAGGAGCATCAGCAAGTCGACGTTCATGGGGATCGAGCCCTTGCGGACTCTTTCCCAGGCATGCCTGAGCATGTCCAGCGCGCCCAGCAGACCTCCGGCTGCGTACAGAGCGATCGCCCAGCCCCGCGAGAGTCCGAACCACTTCTCGCCAAGGAACGCGATGAGCAGGAACGCGCCGGAGACCAACGCCCAGAGTATCTCACGGTTGCGCGCGTACCAAGACCCATCGACTCGGCGCGGATGTGTGGGCGGGCAACAGCCGGCGGCGTGTTTCTCACCCGTGACGGTCGCCGGGGCAGGCTGGTGTGTAGCGACGGGTGTGTTCATGAATGCTCACTTCGCCGCAGCGGCCAAGCGCCGTGCGCCGGGCTTTCCGGCGCTCGAGGCACGGAGCCGCGCGGGATTCTGCGAAGAAGGCACGTGTCGAACCTGAATGATCGAGCCATCGGGTGGCAGCCCCGGGAAGCGGATGAGATAGACGTCGTAGCTGGCGTAGCGTCGGGTGCGCACGCTGCGGAATGTCCCAAACCGCGGTTCCGGCGTGCCGCTCGAAGCGGTCGTGTCTGCCTCGTAGTTCACCACGGCGTCGTACACGATCCTGCGATCTGGGTCGATGACGGTGACGGCGACGTGGCCGCCCTGCTCGTAGGGAAAGCCGCGTCCGAGGCGACCCGAGACCACCAAGTCGCCTCGGTCTTCGTAGATTTCGGGCGGCGCTCGCAGCGTCCGGTCGATGCGGGGTTCAGCGATAACCCGGCCCGCCGTGATCAGGTCCGTGCGTGCGGGGGCACACCCGCCGACGAGGACCGCTGCCGCGAGCAGCGGCGCGAAGCCCCACACAATGGCTCGACCGGCTTGGGGCGTCATTGGTGCAGCTTCGATTGCCTAGTCCTTGTTCTGGCGCTTCGCAGCCTCGACGGGTTGGACGTGTTTGGACGCCGGTGCGCCTGCCTCTTGCGCGCGATGAAGCCGAACACCGTCACCGCCGTGAACGTGAGCGCCGCCGCGGTCAGCTCGAGAGGCGGAACAGAGTGTCCCCCGCTTGTGAGGCGGTCGCTCACGAGCGCGCGGAGAGCGCCACGTCCGATCCGATCGCGAGCAACGCGAGCGGGATCAGGAGAGAGAGGGCCGACCGCCATCTGCGCGGCCGATTCCGACGGATTTCCCCACGCTCGTACGCGTTCTGGCTCCGAGCGTACGCGTGCGGGCTGTGCGCCGCGTCACTTCTTGGGCGCATCCTTCCCATGATCGTGTCCGTCGCCCTCCTTGTGGTCGTGGCCGTGAGCGGCGCACTCGCCGTGCCCGACGCACCGGAGGCCCGCGCCGTCGCGGACCCACAGATGGGCACCATCTCCCTCGCCTGTCACGAAATACTGCGTTTCAGTCCTCACCGGTTGGGAGGCGCCTTGGCCCATGAGCACGCCCGCGAGGACGGCGAGGCCGAGCCCGCCGGCGACGCCGACGGTGAGGGTCTTGCGATTGCTTGTCTGCACGTTGGACTCCTGGGAATGACGGGCTCAGATCGAGCCTTGGGTGGGTGACTGCTCGCCTGGCTTCCTCTCGGACGACGCGTCCGGGTTCGGGGCAGGCGATGACGGATGACTCGACGATGGAACGGTGGACGCCGTCTCAGCGGGTGGTGCGAGGGGCTGTCGTGGCTGAGAAGCCCCCGATGGCAGTTCCCACTCCTCGGGCAGCGGCGTCGGACGTCCGGTGGGGTCCCAGCCGGTGAAGATCCGGTAGAGCGCGGGGAGGACGACGAGCGTGAGAAGCGTGCTGGAGATGAGCCCACCGATGACGACCGTTGCGAGAGGCTTTTGCACCTCGGCGCCGGTGCCGGTGGCGAGTGCCATCGGCACGAAACCAAGGGACGCGACGAGCGCCGTCATCAGCACGGGGCGGAGTCGCACCAGGCAACCTTTGATGATCGCGGCGTCACGCGCCACGCCCTCGGCGCGGAGCTGATTGATGAACGACACCATGACCAATCCGTTGAGCACGGCCACGCCTGAAAGGGCGATAAAGCCCACCGCCGCCGAGATCGAGAACGGGATGCCGCGCAGCCAGAGCGAGACGATCCCGCCCGTCAGGCCCAGCGGGACGGCGCTGAAGACCAGCAGGGCGTACCTCACGCTCTTGAAGGTCGAGAACAGCAGCAGGAAGATCAGCAGGAAGCAGATCGGAACGACGATGGAGAGGCGCTGCTTCGCCGCGACCAGATTCTCGTACTGCCCGCCCCACACGAGCCACTGACCGGCGGGGAGGGCGATGGAGCCGACCGCCCGCTGCGCGTCTTGGACGAACGAGCCCAGATCTCGCCCGCGCACGTTGCACTGAACCACAATGCGGCGCTTGCCGTTCTCGCGGCTCACTTGGTTCCGGCCCTCGGACACCTCGATCGTGGCGACATCGCCCAGTGGGATGAACCCCATCTCGCGTGCGTGCTCCAGCCCCTCGAGGCCGCTGGCTGCGCCGCCGAACACGGTGGTCGTCGCGGGATCGTCGCCGCCCGGGAGCGGGATGGGCAGGCGTTCAAGAGCATCGATCCGGCCGCGGATCTCGTCGGGAAGGCGGACCACAAGGTCGAAACGGCGGTCGCCCTCGAAGACCAGCCCCGCGTCGGCACCGCCCATCGCCGCGGCCACAACCTGCTGGATGTCGTGCACGCTGAGCCCGTACCGAGCGATGGCGGCGCGATCGATGTCCACGGTCATCAGGGGAAGGCCCTCGACCTGTTCCATTTTCGCGTCGGCCGCGCCCGGAATCGACTGGATCGCGGCAAGTGCTCGCTCCGCGGTCTGAGTCATCGACTCGAAGTCGTCGCCGTACACCTTGACCGCCACGTCGCCGCGCACGCCGGAGATCAGTTCATTGAAGCGCATCTGGATCGGCTGGGTGAACTCGTAGTTGTTGCCCGGGACCGTCCTGAGCGTCAGTTCGATCAGCCTGTTGAGCTTGCCCTTATGCCCCTCGATCTTGGGACTGGCGTGCGCGTCGTGCCCGCCCGCTCCCGCCCCGTGATCGCCGTGCGCGCCCTCGGGTTCGGCATGCGAGCCCATCTTCTCGAGTTCCTCGGTCTTCTCGCCGATCAGCCGGTCGAGCTCCGATTCGGACCGCCACTGATCCCTCGGCTGGAAGATGACGAACGTGTCGGAGACGTTCACGGGCATCGGGTCGGTGGCCATCTCGGCCGTGCCTGTCTTGGAATAGACGAACGCGACCTCGGGGAACTGCGCGAAGGTCCGCTCCACATCGAACTGCATCGCCTGTGACTGAGACAACGACGTGGAAGGGATGCGCATGGCGTGCATCGCCAGGTCCTTCTCGTCGAGCGTCGGCATGAACTCCTGGCCCAGGCGGGTGAACATCAAGACCGACCCCGCGAACGCCAGCGCCGCGGCGCCAACCACTGCCCAGCGGAGCCTGACAGCCCAGCGGAGGACGGGCTCGTAGGCGGCCTTGGCCCACCGCACTAGGAACATCTCCTTCTCGGAGACCTTGCCGCGGATGAGGATGGCCACCATCGCGGGCACGAAGGTGAGCGAGAGGACGAACGCGCCGACGAGCGCGAAGATGACCGTGAGCGCCATCGGGTGGTACATCTTGCCCTGGACGCCGGTGAGCGCAAGGATCGGGAAGTAAACCGTCACGATGATCGCCTGGCCGTAGACAGACGGCTGGATCATCTCCTTGGCGGCGATCATCACCTCGTGCAGCCTTTCCTGGAGCGTGAGCACGCGGCCCTTGTGGTGCTGCGCATCCGCCAGCCGTCGTAGGCAGTTCTCCACGATGATCACGGCCCCGTCCACGATCAGTCCGAAGTCGATCGCGCCGAGGGACATGAGGTTCCCGCTGACCTTGTACTGCACCATGCCGCTCGCCGTCATGAGCATCGAGAGCGGGATCGCCATCGCGCAGATAAGGGCGGCCCGCACGTTGCCCAACAGGAGCAGGAGCACAAAGATGACGAGGATGGCTCCTTCCAGAAGGTTTTTCTGCACGGTATGGATCGTGGCGTCGACAAGCTTGGTGCGGTTCAGGACGGTCTTGGCCCTGATCCCGGGCGGCAGGCTTTTCTGGACCTCAGCCATTTTCTGGTCCACCGCCGCCGCCACAGTCCGACTGTTGGCCCCGATGAGCATGATCGTGGTGCCGACGACGACCTCCTCGCCGTTCTCACTCGCCGAGCCGGTGCGTAGCTCGCGCCCGATCCCGATGCCCCCCGGCGCCACGATGTCGCGCACGTAGATCGGCACGCCGTTGCGCGTCCCGACGACAATCATGGCGAGCTGCTCGAGGTTCTCGATCCGCCCCGTGGCCCGGACCAAGTACGACTCCCCCTTGTGCTCGATGTACCCGGCCCCGGTCGAAACATTGTTCTTCTCGATCGCGTCAATGATCTCGGAGAAGGTCAGGCCGTAGGAGACCAGCTTCATCGGATCGGGCTGGACGTGGTACTGCTTGACGTACCCGCCGATCGCATCCACGCCCGCCACGTCCTTCACGCCCTTCAACTGCGGGCGGATGACCCAGTCCTGAATCTCGCGGAGGTACGCGGCCAGTTCCACGTCGTTCGTGAGCCGGCGTCCCTCGGGCGTCAGGTACTCGCCGTCGCTCTGCCACCCGGGCTGGCCGTCGCGCACCGTCGCGTCCTTCCCGTGCGGATGCTCGTACTCGACGGTGTACATGTAGATCTCGCCCAGGCCAGTCGCGATCGGCCCCATGATCGGGTCCACGCCCGGCGGGAGCGACTCCTTGGCCTCACCCAGGCGTTCGCTCACCTGCTGACGGGCGAAGTAGATGTTCACATCGTCTTCGAAGATCGCCGTGACCTGTGAGAACCCGTTGCGCGACAGCGACCGCGTCGATTGCAGGCCGGGAATTCCCGCCAGCGCATTCTCGATCGTGAACGTCACCTGCTTCTCGACCTCGACGGGCGAGAGCGAGGGCGCCATCGCGTTGATCTGCACCTGGTTGTTGGTGATGTCGGGGACGGCGTCGATCGGGAGCTTCCCGAGTGAATACACGCCCACGGCCGCGATCAGCGCCGTCAGCACGACGATGAACCAGCGGTTCTTGACGGAGAAATGCAGGACGGCTTCAAGCATGTCGGTCTCTGTGTTGGAATGTGCGAGGCGCAGACGCAGACCGGGCCGGAATCAGTGCTCGTGGGCGGCCGAACCCTTGCCCAGCTCGGCCTTGAGAATGAATGACCCGGCCGCGACGAACTTCTCTCCCTCGACGAGGCCGGCCACCACGGGGACGAGCCCTCCGACGGGCGGGCCGATGGTGAGCGCTCGCTTCGCAAAGGTGTTGGGCTCGCCCTTGACCGGGACGAACACGGCAGGCCCGCCCTCGACCGTCTGCAGCGCCTCCTGGGGCACCGCGACCTGAGGCGCCGGCTCAACTCCGTCGGGTGGTGCGCCGACAATCTCCACCTGGGCGAACATCCCGGGGCGAATCGCACCGCCGCCCAGAGCGCCCCTCGGAATCTCGATGCGCACGTCCGCCGTCCTCGTCGTCGCGTCGACCTGCGGTGAGACGAACGCCACCTGGCCCTCGAACTTCTGTCCGCCCGCCGATCCAGCGGTGACCCATGCCTTCGCCCCCACCGCGACTGTGGGCAACCGCGCCTCGGGCACGTCGGCCAGGACCCAGAGGGTGCTGGTGTCGGCCAGGACCATCAAGTATTCGCGATCGGGGCTCACCAGTTCTCCCAGCGTGATCTCGCGCTGAAGGACTTGTCCTTCGATTGCGGCTCGGATCGTGTATCGCGGCATGACTTCGCCTGAAGCGATCAGCTCCCCGATGGCCTTCTGATCCATCCCGACAAGATGCAGCCCGTTCTCGGCCGCGCGAGCCGCCGCCTCCGCGGCTTTGACGTTCGCCACCGCCGCCTTGTATTCCGCCTCACGCTTCTGCACCTCCGTGAGCGAGATGCCCTGAGACTGATCGAGTAAGCCCTTTGCGCGATCCCACGCCGCCTTGGCGAGATCGACCTGCGGGGCGGCGGTCTCGGCCGCGGTGCGCTTCAGGAGAAGGTCCGACTGGAGCTGGCCGAGTTCCGGGCTTTCCACGACCACGAGCGGATCGTTCTTCTTGACGTGGTCGCCCACCCGGACCTTGATCTCCACGGCCCGGCCCCGGAGCGGCGAACCGACGTGGGCCATGGCCTCGGTGTTGAAGCCGACGCGGGCGGGAGCGACGAACGTCGGCTTCAGCACCCACATCTGAGCCTCGGCCACCCTCACGCCGTACCGCTCGATCGCCTCGGGCGTGATGCTGACTTCGTCTGCGTGTTCCGCCGCGCCGTGCGCGTGGCCGTCGCCTTCGTTGTGCGAGTCGCTGGCCGCGGACGCGCCGTGGCCCTGGCCTCCTTCCTTGCCTGGTCTGTCGCAGCAGACGAGCGCCGCCAACAGCCCGGACGCGAGCAAGAGCCCGCCGGCGTGCGCGAGAGTTCTCGGGATGAGGCGGCGATTCAGGGTGATCTCAGTCATGGCGAGTCTCCGGCCGTATCGGGCGATTCAGTGGTTCGTCGGGCGCGAGGCGGGAATCACAAAGCGTGAGGTAGGAGCGGCGATGGACACGGGCCCTCCGGATGGCGGAGCCGTGGGCGAGCCGCCGACCGACGTCGCGACGCCGGGCCCGCCGACCGCCCGATGGAGGCGCACCAGCGCGATGGTCACCTGTTGTTCGACTTCAATCGACCGGGCCCGCGCCGTGCGAAGGTCCTGCTCGGCGAGGAGCAGAGGTGTGATGTCCCGTTCCGCGTTGTACACGTCCTCCGTCAGCTGGCGGCGTTGCTGTTGGAGCGGGATGAGTTCGTTGCGAATGCGGCCGAGGTTTGCGCGGCTCGCGGTCAGGGTGTGGAACGCGACGCGGACTTCCTCCACGACCCTCCGCTTCGCGAGAGTCAGCGCGTGACGGGCCTCGATCTGCTCCGCCGTGACTCTCGCGCGCCGAGCCTGCCCCATATCAAAGATCGGGATCGGCGTGGAAACGGACGGTCCCGCGAACCACTCGTCGTCGCGCTGGGCGTCGATTCCCACGCTCGCTCCCTCCCACGCCAGAAGCCGCGCCACCTCGTCGTCGTCGCCCAGCGCGGCGAGCTGCCACGCGACGGCCTGCACTTCCGGCCTGCTCGCGAGAGCCGCGTCCACCCAACGCGACTCCGGCTCAGAGCCGATCTCCGGCGCCGACCACGGCTCCAGCCGCCATGTCGCTTCCGACGAAGGCTCACCCACGAGTCGGGCCAACCGCAGCCTCGCTTCCCGCTGCTGGAGCTTGGCCGCGTCGATCTCGACCTCGAGCTCGACACGCTGCGCATCGAGGGTGGTCTGGTCGAGACGGGTGCCCTCCCCCGACCGAAGCCGTGCTCCGGCTGTCTCGGTCAATCGCTTCAGTAGCCCGTGTCGTTCCTCGAGCAGCGGGATCAAGGCGTCTAACGCCTGCGCCGCCGCATAGCGTTCCTGCACTTCGGCCGTCACGTCGAGCGCGACCGTGACGGCGTCCGCCGCGGCTTGTCGCATTCGGTTGTCCGCGGCGCTCGAACGACGCGGGATCTGAAACGCCTGGATCAGGTCCTGCGCGAGAGAGACCTCGATCTGCGGCGAACCGGGGCCCCATCGGAGCACGAAGTTCAGCACGGGGTTGGGCAGCAAGCGGGCCTGATCGGCGTCGGCCATCGCGATGCGAACGCGCGCGAGCGCCGCCTGCAGACCGGGGTCGGTCGTCACCGCGCGCTCGGCCGCGTCCGCGAGCGAGAGCGTCTCGCCGGCGCCGGGCTCGTCCAGCGGGCCGCCCTCGGTGCGGAAGGTGAGCGCTTGGCCAAGCCCGACCGCCGTCGCGGCGTGCGATTCGGCGCTCGGATCGGGGCGCGACGGGGCGCAGCCACTCAGAAGGACAATCAGGATGCCGGCGGCGCACGGGACGAGGCGACGCCTCTGTCCCGCGCCCACGAGGGCGCGAGTCTGCATGGGTTTCCTCGCAAGGCGGTGATGGGTGAGGTCGGAGGCCCGGCGCGACCGCGTGAACGCGCGGCGTTCAGCGCAGCGGACAGCGGCCGAGATTCCCTGCGGGAATCTCGGGAGCCCATCGACCTAGACGAGGAAGACGACTGTGCGGATGTGCCCGAGCGGGTCCGGCGGGCGCGGCTGGCGCACGGCCCTCAGGGGGCGTGGAGGAGCCGGTGCGTCGTCCCAGCGGGAGAAATCGGCGTCCGACAGCGGGAACGAGACGATCTCATCGAGCGAGGCGCGAGCCGGGGCCTTGGTGATCTCGCGATCATCTGCGGTCCGTGTGTCCTGGCACGGGTGCGGGGCGC
>CAYVSR010000003.1:0-13031 GCA_964453125.1 uncultured Phycisphaeraceae bacterium
AGACCACCCGACCCGGCGCCTGGCACGCGCCGGCCTGCGAGGAGTGAAACTGGCCGATGGAGCCCGGCGCTGGCTGGTCGCGCGCGATCCACGGGGTGACGACGACCTGTGCGCCGGCGTGGCCGGCGGCCAGCGCGCCGAGGGATGCGACAACGACGCGGGACAGGGTGGGCATGCAATCTCTCCTCGGGCTCCGGAGTTGGATCGGGACGCGCGAGACCGCGTCATTCTACCGCTTGCCCAACTCGCGCGAACCCCGAAAGCCCACGAATCCGAGCATTTTGCCGCGTGTCGCGCATCGCCGGGCCGCGCGCGGTCAGCACACGACCCCGAAGTTGCTGAGGACGATGTTGAGATCGGCGAAGTTCACGAGCCCGTCGCCGTTGGCATCGCCGGGACAGGTCGCGCAGCCCGTGCACCTCGCGCCGCCCCCGGCCGGGCCTGCGCTGGGATCAACGCCATTGCCGACGGTCGCCAACGACCCACCAACGAACCGGTCCGGGGCCGGAGCGCCCGCGGGCCGTTGTCCGCGATTCAGTACGCGCCGCCGACGTGGAGGTCGTTCCCCCGCCGTCGTCGGACACGAAGACGTCGTTACCCGTTGTCAAAGTCACCGACGGCGGCCACCCTCGTTCCGTCGAAACGGGCGACGAACGCCAAGCCCGCCAGCCTGCCGAACTGCATGAAGCCGCCGCCGACGCGGAGCGAGCCGGCTCACGCGAGCGCGCCCAACACGCGGCCCCCCGTCGCGCCGAGTGTCTCAAGCGATCGATCCCACGGAGGGGAGCGGACGCCGCGGGCATTGCATTGCGCGCCCCCGATTAATCCGACGGGACTCACGCTGACGTTGGCCCGACGCATCTCTCAGCGCTCCTGCTCGCGTTCGCGGCGCTCGAACGGCAGTCTGTGCGGCGCGCGCCGCCTCGGGGACCGGCCGCCTCGGACGCGCTTGTCGACCGCAAGCGCCCGCTTCGAGGGCGCCGGCGCTTCCGCGAGCACGAGCAAGCATGAAAAGGCGGGGCGGGCTGCGACGCCCGCACCGCCGAGGTTCGTCAGTCAACCCGAGCCGCGGCCGAAGCATCCGGCGGCGGCGGGCATTGCAGCCCGAAGAACGAAAGCACGGAGTTCAGGTCGGAGAAGTTCACGACGAAGTCGCCGTTGGTGTCGCCCGGGCAAGGCGGGCACACCGGCGGGACGATGTCCGGATACCACTTGAACTTGTAGAACGCGCTCTGCCCCGGGTTCTGCCCGAACTGGGCGATCGCAATCGGCGGCAGACCGGGCTGCACCGGCTCCGCCAGCAACTGGTTCCCGTTCTGAAGGAACAGCCCGATCATCCACATCTGCCCCGGCACGCACAGCAGACTCGGCGGGAAGCCGGCCGGCACGCGCAACTCCTGGTAGATGTCGAACAGCTGATTCGGCGGGATTTCGCCCGGGCCCGTGAACCCCCACAACTGCGCGAAGCCCCCCTCGGGTGGCGACACCGTCGGTCCGGCCGCGGCCGCGTACACCTGGAAGAACTGCCCTGCCTGCGAGTACAGACCCGGCTGCTGGGCCTGCGAGATCGGGCTGAACGGCCGGTAGCCGGGCACGTTCGGCGGCAGTCCCCTCCACGGAGGGCCAGCGCCGAACCTCAATCCCGTGATCGTCGCCCCTGCCGCGATCGCCTGCGGCGGAAGCGGAGGCACCGCGCAGATGCACGCCTGGGTCGCCGGCAACGGCATCGGGTTGCTCTGGTACAGGGGCTGCCCGTCCTGCCTGAAGTACCGAACGATCCAGCGCTCGAACGCTGGATCAGCCGGGTCCGGCTGCTTCGCGATCACGATGCAGCACACCAGCGGCGGATCCGGTGGGGGCGGGGGCGGATGCTGCGGCGGCGGAGCGCCGCACGCCAACACCGCGCTCACCGCCGCGCCAAACACCAGCGCGGAATTCAAAAGCCACGCGTGCACGCTGCGCATGTCTGACTCCTTTTCTATTCGAGTTGTCGCGGGACTCGCCGAAGGCAGAAACACTTGCGTCGGCGCCCGCCACGACTCCAGTGCGCAGTATCACACCGCGACCACGAGGAACAAGCAAGACTTGCCAATTTGGCGCGGCATGGCCGCCGATCTCGGATCGCGAAGCGGCGAACATCCTCGGATATCGAGCGCAACCTTTCTCCGCGCAGCGACTTGCGCGCTTGTTCGCGACCCGTGCATCCGCGCAGTGACCTGCGCACTTGTTCGCAACCCGTGCGTGCAAACGCCGTGCAAACCACCCCCCAGATCATGCCGCGCGCGCACAGCGTCTCGCCCGTGAATCGCCCGTCCTCGCTCGCCACCTGCGCGAGTCAGCCTGCGCCGCTCCACGCGCCGGCGGGGCGCACGTCGGGCCCCGCGCAGCGCGCGGCCGAACGCGCCGACCATGGTGAGCTAGCCGGCGACGACGCGCGGGGCGCCCGAGCTGTCGTCGAACACGCAGTGCGCGCGCGCCGCGCCGTTGACAGCCGGGGGAGCCCACGCCGCCGGCCCGGTGGGGCTCAGCGCGCGAGACGGAGCCGCGGGCGATCGCGCTTGCGCAGGCGATGGAGGGGCTGCGGCGCACTGAGGGTGCTCCCGTGGAGAGGCGGCCCTGGCGCGCGCATCCTCGTGCGGGCGAGGCCCGGGTCAGTTCGGCGCGGGCGATTTGGCGCGCGATCGAGCGGCGCCCGTCGCCGTCGTGCGCGGTCAGGGCTGCTGCACGAAGCCCTCGAGCACGGCGGACAGGTCGAGCATGCCGACCCAGCCGTCGCCGTCCACGTCGCCTTCGGTCTGACCGGGAAGGCCGGTCTCGCCAAAAGAGGCGACGACGAGGATGAGGTCGCCGAAATCGACGAGACCGTCGGCGTTCGCGTCGCCGGGGTTGCCGAAGGTGAGCTCGCGCACGTTCAGGATCGCCGCGCTGGGGAAGACGAAACGGACGACGTTGAGCCCCGCGTCGAGGTTGACGCGCAGCGGCGTGAGGCCGTCGAACACCGAGGAGCCGCCTGTGGCGGGCGCCACGAGCGTGGCCGCTTCGGCGCCGTTGACCATCACGACCAGCGGGGCGCCGGCGACGGGCGCGGCGACGTCGATCGCGAGGGAGAACGAGGCGGGCGCCTCGGCGCGGACGAGGTAATCGGCGTACGCGCCGTTGACGAGCCCGCGCAGATACGGCGTCGCGGTGGGCCAGTCGATGGGGCGATCGACGATGAGGCGGGCGTCGTGCGTTCCCGGCAGCGCGAGGCCCGCGTCGATCGGCGCGCTCGGGAACGTCGCGGCGTCGTCGACGGCGAGGATCTTGGGAGTGTCCTGGATCGTCATGTCCTCGGTCAGGCCCCACGTGCCGGAGTACGAGCGCCAGTTGCCGGCGCCGCCCACGTACCAGCAGAACTCGCCCAGCCCGTGGCGCTGCCACTCGCGGACGTAGCGGACGCACAAGCCGCGCATGCGCGGGTCGTAGGACGCGAGGCGCTTGGCCTCGATGCCGTTTCCGCCGTAGGTGTCGGGCCCTCCCTCGTAGGACATGTACTCGACGCCGTGCCACTTGGCGAGGGCGGCGTGGACCTCGAACTGGAAGCTGACGGCGACGCGATCGATGGACTCGCCGAAGCCTTGGAGGACCTGCTCGACCGTAGGGTCGGGCGCGCTGGCGAACTGACCGAGGGTGAAATAGGGGGCGCCGGCGAAGGCGTCGAAGTAGTCCTTCGGGGGCCCGAAGGCGGCCTCGACCATCTTGAGGCCCTGACGGAGGGTGTTGGGCGAGCCCATCTGGGCGGCGTACACGACGCGGAACTTCTCGCCGCGCGAGCCGGGCCCGTAGACGTTCTCGAAGATCTCGCCGATCTCCATCGAGCGCTTGGCGATGCGCCGCAGCGCCCAATAGCCGGGGTTGGTGGAGGCGTCGAAATTGAGCGGCGAGCCGCCGGCGCCGACCTCCGCGATGGCCTCGGCGCGGTTCCAGTTGGCCTGCTCGTAGGTGTAGTTCCAGACCTCGTTGCTGTACTCGACGTAGGCCCGTAGGCCCGGCGCCAGGCGCTGCTTGAGGAGCGCCGCGAGCGAAGCGACGTACGAGTCCGTCGCCATGTGAGGGACGTTGACCCAGCAGTCGGCGCCCACGGCATTGCAGAGGTCGATGCACGCCTCCCACGAGACGCCGCCCTTGGTGGTGTAGAGCGCGTCGGTGGGCCTGGTGCGGTCGGACCAGTCGCGCGAGGTGGAGCCGTTGGTCAGCGTCCAGTCCATGAATCGCAGCGTGCGGAAGCGGGAGACGTGCGCCAGAAACGGCGCGGTGAACTGCTGCGAAGCGTCGTACCCCGGGCGCATGACGCGCAGCCGGCGCACGCCCCCTTGCGTGCCCGTGAAGCCGAGCATGAAGTGCGATGCGCCGGGGGCGAAGACGGCGTCGGCGGTGACGACGCCGGTAGCCGGGTCGCGCTGGAGGTTCTGGATGGTCGCGCCGGTGGGGTTGATGGTCGGCGTGGCCGCGCACTCGAAGGAGACTTTGTAGACGCCGTCGATCGCGGCCATATCGGCGACGTTGGCCATCAGGACCACGCCGAAGTCGCCGGTCGGCCAGCCGTCGGCGTCGACGGGCGCGGAGCCGTCCCACGGCGCCTCGGCGGAGCCGAACCGGCGCGCTTGCCGAACCACGTCGGCAAAGGCGTTGCTCCGCGAATAGTCGCGGACGCGCTCGAGCCCGGCGCTCATGACTGTCTGGCGGGCGGTCGCGTGCGACGGCATAACCACCGCCGCGAGCGCGGCGAAAGCCACCCTTGTCACACAACCCTTCCACCCACGATTTCGCAACCTAGCGGTCTCACATCCGCCCGGGGGCGTCTTGGCCCCGCACGAGCCGGGAAATCCTCCGGGCGGCCGCGCGGGTAGTCAAGCAAAAAAAGCGAATCGGCGAGGGTTCGCCGATTCGCCTTTCGAATTACGTGCTCGTGTCCTTCCAAACCCCCAACCGGGCAGGTCAGCAGGGGGCGCCGTAGACGCCCAAGAGAATGTTCAGGTCATGGAAGTTCACAACGCCGTCGCCGTTGAGGTCGCACGGGGTGGGGCCGCTCTGGCCGTAGTTCCCCAGGAGCATCGCGAGGTCGTTGAAGTCGACCAGGCCGTCGCCGTTGATGTCGCCGGTGCATTCGCACGGCGAAGGCAGGGTGACGCAGTGCTCGAACGAGCAGCACTCGACAAGATTCTCGTCGTGGACGGAGATGGTGAAGCAGTGCGTCGATCCCGGTGTGCCGGTGATCGTCGTCGAGAGGCTCACGATGCCGAAGTTGGGGAGTGGGGTGGGCAGCCCGAAGTAGTTGGGGTTGAAAGTGATGCCGCCGGCGGGGCCGGGGAGCAGGAAGATCTGCTGGAAGGGCATGCCCGAGAGGTTCACGAGATCGAAGGAGTAGGCGTACATGCCGTTGCCGATGCAGACGAGCGACTCGTGGCGCACCTCGCCGCAGTAGCAGGTGGGAATGTCGAGGCAGTGCTCGATGGTGCAGCACGACTGCAGTGTCCGATCGAGCAGCGTGACGTTGAAGCAGAGCGGCTGGCCGGGCGTCGCGCCGGTGATGGTGGTCGTGAAGGTCGCCGACCCGCCGCTGGGCAGCGGGGCGAGGGGGAACGTGTTGGGAGAGAACGAGACGCCCGAGCCGATCGGCGGCGTGAGCAGCATGTAGAACGCGGGCACGCCCGAGTTGTTGGTGATCGTGAACGTCCAAGTCACGCCGCCGGCGGGGTCGAGCACGCACAGCAACTCATTGTCTTCGATCTCCGAGCACGCGGGGGCGCAGGAGACGGCGACGGAGCCCTGCTTGAACTTGTCGGCTGAAGTCGAGATGGAGTTGGAGTCGATGCACGCGGAGTTGCAGACGTCGCCGCCGGCCGCGGGGAGGCCCTGAATGCCGTAGATGCCCTGCTGCGTCGAGGGGTTGAAGGGCACGGACATCGCGTCGACCGTGGCCCAGACGCGCCCGTTCACGCCGAGGTCAACATCGACGCCGCCGGTGGCGTTCGCCTCGTTGAGCCAGAAGCCCGCGTAGCGCATGCCCGTGTCGAACGTGTTGGTGGGGGAGAGCGTCCAGCCCGCGCCGGCGGCGGAGGGGCAGAACTGGATCAGGCGTGAGAGGTGGGCGCTCGTGCCGGTGTCGCCGTCCATGCTGCGCTCGGCGGCGAGCAGGCAGCCGTTGGCGTCGAACGAGATGTCCGACACCGGGCTGGAGCACATGGCCGGGTAGGGGAAGGGAGGCTGCGTGGGGTCGAAGCAGGGGTTGGGGCCGAACGCGGTGGAGTTGAAGTTGTAGTTCGGGTCCGCGACGTGCGGGGGCATCGTGACCTCGAGCGTCTCGCTCCCGGGCACGAAGTGGCCGGCGCTGTCCAGCGCGATGGACCAGATCTCGTTGTCGTGCGCGGGGTCCTCGCGGCCGCAGGTCGTGTTGAGGTTCGGCGCCGGGAAGTCCTCGCGCCACACGCTGTAGTAGAGGCGGTTGTTGTGGGGCTCGACCGCCCAGACGCGCCGGCCGCGCCCGGTGTTGGAGTCGGGCGTGATGGGGATGAAGCCGGCGGTGTCGAACGGGTCGAGCGTATTGCCCGAGACGACGAGCCCCGAGCCGTGCTTGAACGTGCCGAGGATCGCGCCGTCGCTCTGGCGGATGCGGTAGATGCGCCCGTCCTGGAAGTTGCTGACGAAGAACTGGGCGTGGTCGCAGTCGAACGCGATGTTGCCGAGCCCTGGGTAGCACTCGTTGTGCAGGGGGTCCGGTGCGGGGAGGCACCCGACGATCGGGTTGTTGGGCAGTTTCGCGAACAGGCTGGCGACGCCGGTGGTCGAGTCGAGCTTGTAGATCGCGCCCGCGCCCGCGCCGACGCCGGACCCCGCGATCGTGCCGAGCTGGTCGCCGCTGCCGCCGCCCTGGTCGGAGTACGACGAGGTGTGCGTGACGTAGGTGTGGCCGCGGTCGTCGAGCGCGACGCCGAAGACGGTGCCGATGTCGCCCTTCGACCACGTCGGGTGCGTGAACTTCGCGGTGTTCCACTGCGCCGTCGCCTGGAAGTCGGGGCCGCCCAGCGAGGTGCAGCCGATCGGCGGCGTGTTCGAGGGGCGCTCGTCGATGTCGTACATGACGACGACGTCGCTGCCCGGCCCGGTGAGGATCGCGCGGTCGGCCGTCTGCACGGCGATGACGCCGGGGAACGCGGTCGTGTTCAGGAACGCGGGGCGCGCGTGGCAGCAGGAAGCGGGTGGCTCCGGCGGCGGCTCGCAGGGCTCGCCGGCGCAGTCGATGGTGAACGTGCCGCTGCCGCCCGGCGACCCGAAGGGCGAGTTGCCGATCTGAATCAGGTACTGCTGGCCGCAGACGACTTCGCAGGTGATCAGCGACTGCTTGCCGCAGGGCTCGGGCCCGTCGTCGTTGCAGCAGAGCGGGTTGGGGGCGTTGGGGGAGGAGCCGGGGCAGCCGTTGCAACCGTCGTAGAACACGATCTTGGTGTCGGCGGTGGTCTGGCCGCAGGTGGAGATGGTGACGAGGCCGGTGCAGGTGGCGGTCCAGCAGAACCAGAGGTCGTTGCGCATGCCCTCGGGCGTGCCTGCGCAGGGCACGTTCTGGCCCGCCTGGCCCGTGCTGGCGTGGGAGAGATCGAACGAGAAGGGCCCGGGGCCGGTGATCTGGAGAGGGTTGGCGCAGTCGTCGTTGGGGGCGAGGGGGCCGGGGCCGAGCAGGCTGGGCGCGCCGACGGGCGCGAGGCGCGTGCTTGCGCCGGGCGTCGCGATCACTTCAAGCGCCGGCGCCGCGGGTCGCGCCAGCGCGGCGCACGAGAGCGCGCCGACGGCCGCGGCGATCGCGCACGCCATCGGTCGGAAGATGCGAAAGGTGGGGCGCGCGGGCGCACGACGTGCGAGGCTCGGCATCGTCGGTCCTCCATCGGAACGCGCCGCCGGGCCCGCGCAGGGCGCTGCGCCGGGAGCACGCGGCCGTTCCGCTCCGGCGCGCATGATGCCCACGCGCGATGCGCTGTGTCAAGAAGATTCCCCCGAGTTGTCGGGGGCGCGCGCGCCGCGCGACGAGCCAAGCGCCTCAGCCGTGGATCGCGCGGTTCTCGCTGGCCAGCGCGGCCTCGTGCACTCCCTCGTACATGGTGGGGTGTGCGTGCACGGTGACGATCAGTTCTTCGGTGGTCGCTTCAAGCCGGCGCGCGAGGCCGAGTTCGCCGATGAGTTCGGTCGCCTGGTCGCCGAGGATGTGCCCGCCGAGGATCTCGCCGCGCGGCAGGCCGCGGATGATCTTGACGATGCCCTTGTTCTGGTTCGCCGCGAGCGCCTTGCCGTGGGCCTGCCAGTTGTACGTGCCGATGTCGTAGTCCTTGCCCTTGACCTTGCCCTGCTCCTTGAGCGCCCGCTCGGTGTACCCGACGCTGGCGACCTGCGGGTGGCAGTACGTGCAGCCGGGGATGACCGAGTAGTCCATCGGGATCGGGTCGTGGCCGGCGAGGCGCTCGACGCAGATCACGGCCTCTTCGCTCGCCACGTGCGCGAGCCAGGGCGGGCCGATCACATCCCCCACGGCGTAGATGCCCGGCAGATTCGTCGCGTACGTCAGGGGCTTGGGCGCTCCCTCGAAGTCGTTGGCTTTGTAGTCGGTGACGATGTGGTCGCGGTCGGTCTTGAGGTTGAGCGAGGCGTCGAAGAGGCCGTCGTAGCGCCCCTTGACGCCGATGGCGAGGAGCACGCGGTCGGCCTCGAGCGTCTCCTTCTTCGAGTCGTCCGCCTTGCCGTTCACCATCGGCGCGATGGTGACCTTCACGCCCGTGGCGGAGGCCTGCACCGCGGTGGTGGTGGTGGACGTGCGGATGTCCATCCCGGCCTTCTTGTAGATCTTCTCCAGCGCGCTGCAGACGTCCTCGTCTTCGACGGGCAGGATGCGCGGCAGCATCTCGATGACGGTGACCTTCGTGCCGAACGCGTGATAGAAGTAGGCGAACTCCATGCCGATGGCGCCCGCGCCGACGACGATGAGGCTCTTGGGCTGCGCGGGCAGGTTCATCGCCTCGCGGGCGCCGATGACACGATCGCCGTCGATCTTCGCGAAGGGCAATTCCCGCGCGACCGAGCCGGTGGCGACGAGCACGTTGGTCGCGGTGAGCGTCTGCTTCGGGGTGGGCGCGATGGTCGCGGGGGCGGTGGTGAGGGTGTCCTTCACCGTCGCGTCGAAGATCTGCACCTGGCAGGGCTGTCCGCTTCCGGGGGCGCCGGCGCGCGCCTTGGTGATCTTGGCGTGGCCCTGAACATGGGTGATCTTGTTCTTGCGGAAGAGGAACTCGACGCCCTTGGCGCCCTTGCCCGCGACCTCGCGCGAGCGGCTGATGACCTTCTGCCAGTTGAGTTTCACGTCGCCGAAGGAGAGGCCCCACACCTCGGCCTCGGCGATCTTCTCCATGAGTTCGGCGTTGGCGAGCAGCGCCTTGGTGGGGATGCACCCCCAGTTGCCGCAGACGCCCCCGAGCTTGTCGCGCTCGACGCAGGCGACCCGCATGCCCAGTTGTGCGGCACGGATGGCGCCGACGTACCCGGCGGGCCCGCCGCCGATGACGATGAGGTCGTAGTGGTCGGGCTTGGCGGCGTTGGCGGAGGAGACGAAGGGTTTGGGGGAGGCGTGGGCCACGAGAGGGGTTCCTGTGCAGAGGCGGTGCGATGCGAAAGCGCGGGTAGGGATTGTACGACAGAGCCGCGAGGGTGACCTCGCGGGAGGAACTGCTCGGACGTAGGTGCGTGCCCCCGCTGCTGACCGCCGCGGTCTGTTTGTCGGCGAAGCGTTGGTCACTGTTCGTGCAGCACGTACTGAATCGCCCCGTCAAACGATCGGCGGTCCCATAGATACCGCGTGCTGCCGTGGCGGGTCCAGAGCCGCTCGTCGGCGTTTGCGAGCCCGAGAGTTCGAAGAGACCGCGTGCAATGCGCCTTGAGCAGTCGCATGGCCTCGCCCGGTGGCTTGTCAGCCAGAGAGACCACGAGGTGCAAATGGTTGGTGCGGACGTCCAGCGCATGCACGCGCCAATCGTAGTGATCGCGCGCTTCACGAATGGCGTGATCGATCGCATCACCTCGCGAGGTGTCGATCACGGATGGCGGGTCGCTCAGTAATCGACGCTCGTGTGACTGCCGAGTGGCGTCTGGCGGAAGCCAGGGCGTGCCGAAAGTGTTGTGTCGGCGATCGACGGAACCGCGACCATCGCCGTGCAGCCATCGGCCGTAACACGTCCAGGTCAGCAAATACGCGAGCGGCCCCGGCATGCACGAATGCTAGCCCGGCAGCGCTGCGAGCGTGACCTCGCGGGAGGGACTGCTCGGGCCCTCGCGCGTGCCTCCGCGTGCTGACGCCCGCGGCTCCGTCAAGACAGCGGCTCCGTCAAGACAGCGAGTCGAAGCTCACGAGCCCCAGCGGCTCCTTCGTATAGAACGGCTCCGCCGCGCCCGCGCCGATGCGGCTGCCGAAGTACGCGCCCGCCGCTTCGATCCAGTCCACCACGTGGGCGTTGGCGCGCACGAACTGCGTCTCGTACGCCCGGATCGCCGCGAGCTTCGCGCTCACGAAGGGCGTGATGTCGGTGCAGAAGCTCGGGTTCGCCACCCAGCGCAGGTGCGTCGCGTAGTAATAGAACAGCCACTTGGGGTAGAGGGGCGGGTGTTTCGCGTCGTCGGGCGGGGCGTGGAACCACTCCTTCGCGGGCGTGCTCACGCCTGCGCGGTCGGGGGGCACCGCCTGCTCGCCCACCACGTCGCCACCCCGCCAGCGACCGGGCTCGCTCATGCGGCTCAGCTTCGCGTCGAACCTGGCATCCTCGGCGATGCGCGTCGTCGCGAGGTGGTCGGGGTGCGCGTCCTCGAAGAAGGGCACAAACAGGATCTGCGCCTGATGCTCGCGGATGACCTTCGCCACCGCGTGGCGGGCGCCGAGCGAGTGCTCGAGCATGCGGTTGGGCAGGCCCAGGCACAGGCGGCGCACGCGGAGCAGCTCGGCGGCGAGCGCCGCCTCCTTCGCGCGCGTGGCGGGGTCGCCCAGCGGCGTGGGCTCGCCGTTGGTCATGTCCAGCAGCAGGACGCTGTGCCCCTGCGAGGCGAGCAGCGCGACCGTGGCGCCCATGCCCGCCTCCTGATCGTCCGGGTGCGGGCCGACGACGAGAATGTTGGCCATGGGGGAACTCTACGGCGTGGCGGCGCCCGGCGGCTTCGAGGCGGGGATTTCAACTCGAAGGGCGCGAAGGGCTCGAAGGGGGAGAGATCCCGCCGGTTGTCGGCGCCCCGGGGCCATGACGCCTTTCCGTTCAGTTCTCCCCTTCGAGTCCATCGCGACCTTCGCGTTTCAATCCTGGCTCACCCGCTGCCCACGCGTCATCGGCAGTTCCGTCTCCCGATCGAACACCGCGTCCGGGTACCTGATCCACATCAGGCACAGGCCGGTGGGGGGGAGGGTGGGGCCGGCGAGGCGGCGCTCGCGCGAGGCGAGCGCCGTGGCGACGTCGGCGGGAGTGCGCCGCCCGCGACCGACCTCGAGCAGCGTGCCCGCGATGATGCGCACCATGTTCCACAGGAACCCAGTGCCGCTGACGTCGATCGCGACGGTGTGCTCATCGACGCGCGACACCTCGCACGAGAGCACGGTGCGGATCGTCGACAGGCGCCCATGGCCCGCGGCGGCGAAGGCGGCGAAGTCGTGCTCGCCGAGCAGCAGCGCCGCGCCCTCACGCATCGCTCTCTCGTTCAGCGGCGTGCGCGCCTGGTGCACGTAGCGCCGGTTCCAGAGCGGGCGCTCGGGGCCGGTGTGCAGCAGGTAGCGGTACCCCTTCGCCTCGCAGTGGCCGATGGGGTCGAAGCGCGGGTTGACGCGCCGGCAGCCGGTGACCAGCACGTCGTCGGGCAGGCGCGAGTTGATGGCCAGCGCGAGGCGATCGTCGGGCGGGCCGCGCCGGTCTTCCTCTCGCTCGGGGTCGAACCGGGTGAACGCGGCGACCTGCATCCGCGCGTGGACCCCTGCGTCCGTGCGGCTGGCGCCAAGCAGTTGCACCGGCTCGCGCACGACTTCTCGGACCGCCCGCTCGACCACCCCCTGCACCGTCCGCAGGGCGACGGCGCCGCCGGGGAGGGCAACGCCCGCGGGCGCAGGGGCGAGCAGGTCGGCGAGGTGGGCGTCGTCCGCGGCGTCAGAATCGGGGCCGGAGGGGTCGGCGGCGTTCTGCTTCTGCCAGCCGTGGAAGTCCGTGCCGTCGTACGCGATGGTGAGCATGAACCTCGGCACGCGCGGGAGGATAGCGGTTGGGCGGGGGAGTTAGAAAAATTCGAAGCACGCCGCAACCGGCGTCGGCGGCGTGCGGATGGTTGGTGGGAGAGAAAGCCCCTCGCACGACCCGGCCTGAGTGTGGAGCGCGGACAAGGAACCGCAAACCGCGGCTGCGACGTGCCGATGGGGCGGGTGGGCCTCGCTCGTGAACGCCGACCGCAAGCGGCGCCGCGGGCGAGGCCCGTTTGCATTTTTGAGGGTTCGGCCGCGCGCCGGGGCGTGATTCATGGGCGGTTCGGCGTGGGGCCGGGTTCCGTACACTGTCCGCATGCGGGCGATCGTCACGGGCCAGGTGGGCATGGACAAGAAGCCGTTCCTCAACGGCGTGCGCGATTTCGCCGGTCAGCAGGGCGACGCGCTCGACATCCACCACGTGGGCGACCTGATGTACGCCGAGGCGCCGGACGTGCGCCCCGGGCGGATCCTCGACCTGCCGCTGTCGCGTCTCGAGAACCTGCGCCGGGCCGTGTTCCGCGACGTGATCTCGGGCTCGCGCGACCGCAAGAACATGATCGTGAACACCCACGCGACCTTCCGGTGGCGCCACGGGCTGTTCAGCGCGTTCGACTTCGACCAGGTGCGCGCGCTCGAGCCGGACCTGTTCATCTGCCTGGTCGACAACATCGAGGTCGTGCACAACCGGCTGCACAGCGAGCACGAGATCGACGCGACGCTCAAGGACTGCATGGTCTGGCGCGAGGAG
>CAYVSR010000003.1:13041-26157 GCA_964453125.1 uncultured Phycisphaeraceae bacterium
CCCCGCCCGCGACCCGCCGCCCCCGGCCCGCCCGGTCCGGCGCGCGGAGGCGATCCTCGCGACCGAGATGATGGCGCGGGCCACCGGCAAGAAGTTCTACATCTTCTCGCGGGGGCGCCAGGCGGACAATACCCGCTCGCTCTTCCGCCTCATCTGCCGCCCGGATATGAAGAAGGTGTACCCCTCCTTCCCCATGAGCCACGTGGTGGACATGCCCGACGTGCTCGCCGAGATCGACGGCTTCCGCGCCCGTCTCGCGGAGCACTTCGTCGCCTTCGACCCCGGCGACGTGGACGAGAAACTGCTGCTCGACCGCGCCATCGCCGCCGCGAAGGAAGGCAAGGACTTCATCGAGGTGGCGCCGCACACCTACGGCGGTCGCAAGGGCTCGGCGCCGATCCGCGTCTCGGTGCGCGCGGTGCTGGACATCGCCGGCGACGTGGACGGTCAGATCTACATGCGCGACTTCAAGCTGGTGGACCAGTCAGACATGATCGTGTCGTACATCCCCGAACTGCCCGGCGGCGTGCCGGGGCTGTCGTCGGGCGTGGAGCGCGAACTGCACCACGCGTTCGAGCACACCAAGGAGGTGTACGTGGTGTGGAAGCCGAAAAAGGCGCCCAGCCCGTTCATCACCGAGACCGCGACGCGCATCTTCAAGAGCGTGGACGAGGCGATGGCGTACTTCGAGGAGAAGGGCATGTTCGCGGCGAAGAACCTGTTCGGGCAGTGAAGAGGTGAGGCGTCCAACAGGTCGGCCGCGTCCCATGAACGCGCGCTGACCGACGGCCAGCGCGGCGGGCACGGGCGTGGGTCGAAGACCCCGGCGATGCGCCGCGCGATCGCTCAAAGGCGTGATCCGACGGCGCACGGAGGGGTTCTCCCGCTCGCGGGCTACACCATGTCGCGCCGGCTCGACCGCCACGCGCCGAGCGCCAGCGCCACCGCCGCCGCGCCCAGCGAGTACGCGAGGATGAACCGGACGTCGTCCGCCTCCGGACGCACCGATCGGAAGGGCAGCGCCCACGGGTACAGACGGCCCCATTGCGCCGACCCGATGACCGCGACGCAGCCCGTGAGCCCGACGATGCCGACGCCGAGCGCGACGACGACCGTCGGCCAGCGCATGCCAACCCACTGGTGGATGGCGATGAGGAACAGCGCCGCGACGAAGGGCTTGAAGCACCCGCTCAGCAGCGCCGCCCAATCCGGCGCGACCTCGAGGAGGCGCGTCGGCGGCCTGGCCATGCCCAGCGCCAGCCCGGCGAGGAGCGACCAGAAGATCAGCAGCAGCGTGCTGAGCAGGATCAGCCCGGCGAGCATCGCCGCCTTCACGAGGTAGAGGCGTGTGCGCGACAGCGGCAGGGCGTAGAGGTGCTTCCATTGCGCGCCCGCGCTCTCCAGTTGCGCCATGAGCGCCGCCTGCAGGGCCACGAGCAGCGGCAGCATGAGAAAGGACCACATCTCCACGATGGGGCGCATCAGCGCCGACCAGGGGTTCGCCCCCTCCGGGAGGCCGTGCTTCGCGACAAGGCCGATCAGGAACGAGAAGAACGCCGGCGCGAGGGGCGCCACAACGGCCAAGGCGATGGCGAGCGTTCGGCGCATCTTTAGACATTCCGCGCGGAGCATCGCGCCGACGCCTGGGTGGCTCACGACGCACCGCCCGTCAGCGCGAGGAATTGCGTCTCGAGGCTCGGCCGTTCGAGCGCGAGGTGGTGCACAGCCAGCCCGGCGCCGACCAGCAGCGCGTTCACGCGCGCCGCGTCCGTTTCGGCGACTGCCTCAAGGGTGAGTCTCCCGCAATCGTCCGGATGGGTCGTTGGCGCGAAGCCCCGCTCGCGCAGCAGCGCCGCCGCGCCGACGGGATCGGACGCACCGATCAGGAGACGCGGGCGCGCCGAGGCGCGGAGATCCTCGAGCGACCCCTGGAATCGCAGCGATCCCTCGTGGAGCACGCCGACGTGCGTGGCGACCTGCCCGACCTCGGCGAGCAGGTGGCTCGAGAGAAACACGGTGACGCCCCGCTCTTGCGCGAGCGCGCGGATGAGGGCGCGGACCTCAAGGATCCCCGCAGGGTCGAGGCCGTTGGTGGGCTCGTCGAGGATGAGCAGCTCCGGCTCGTGCATGAGCGCCAGCGCGAGGCCCAGGCGCTGCTTCATGCCCATGCTGTAGCCCTTGACCCGCCGGTGCGCCGCGTCTCGCAGGCCGACGAGGTCGAGCGCCGCGTCGCACGCCGCGCGGTCGCACCCTCGGTAGAGGGCGGTGACCCGCGTGTTCTCCGCCCCCGTCAGGTTGGGGTAGACCGAAGGCGCCTCGACGAGCGCGCCGACGCGACGCAACGAATCTCGCTCACCCGCGGGCCTGCCCAGCACGTGCGCCCGGCCGGCGGTCGGGCGCTGGAGCCCCAGCAGCAGTCGGATGGTCGTGCTCTTGCCCGCCCCGTTGGGCCCGAGAAACCCGAAGACCGAGGCGCGCGGCACGCGCAGCGTCAGGTCGCGCACCGCGGCGCGCCCATCGTACGACTTTGCCAGCGAATCCGTGGCAATCACATGTTCGGGCACGCGCCTGCTCCTCGGCGCGCGGGCGGCACGCCGGGATCGTGTTCGCCGCCGACCCGCGCGGCGTTTCGGGGTCGTTCGGCTATTCTCTCCGCCCCATGCCCATCCTCGTCCACGCCAACACCAAGGTCATCTGCCAGGGCATCACCGGCTCGTTCGGCGCCCTGCACACGCGCGGCTGCTTCCATTACGGCACGAAGATGGTCGGCGGCGTCACGCCCGGCAAGGGCGGCACGAAGGACGACAACGGCCTGCCCATCTTCGACACCGTCCGGGCCGCCGTGGACGCGACCGGCGCCGACGCGACCATGATCTTCGTGCCCCCGCCCTTCGCGGCGGACGCGATTCTGGAAGCCGCCGATGCCGGCCTGCGGACGATCTGCGCCATCACCGAGGGCGTGCCCGTGGCCGACATGGTCCGCACGCGCGCGATGCTCGACGAGATGAACGCGCAGCGCCCGCCGTTCCGTCAGTCCATTCTCGTGGGCCCCAACTGCCCGGGCGTCATCACGCCCGGCCCCAAGACCGGCGCGGGCGACTCGGGCGCGAACCCCTACACAAACGCGGGCTGCAAGATCGGCATCATGCCGGGGTACATCCACACGCACATCAGCCAGGCGAAGAAGGGCAAGGCCGTCGGCATCGTCTCGCGCTCGGGCACGCTGACGTACGAAGCCGTGTGGCAGACCAGCCAGCTGGGCTTCGCGCAGAGCACGTGCGTCGGCATCGGGGGCGACCCGGTGCGCGGCATGAACTTCATCGACTGCCTCAAACTCTTCCAGGAAGACCCCGAGACCCACGCGATCCTCATGATCGGCGAGATCGGCGGCAGCGACGAAGAGGCGGCCGCGGCGTTCGCGCGAACGTACGTGACCAAGCCGATGGCCGCGTTCATCGCGGGGCGAACGGCGCCCTCATTTCTGGCGGCGAGGGCGGGGCGGAGAGCAAGATCGCGGCGCTCCAGGCCGCGGGCATGCAGATCGCCGAAACGCCCGCCCACATGGGCGAGGCGATGGCAAAGGCCATGGGGCATTGAGCCCGAAGCCGGGCCCCCAACGGCCGCAGCTCGATAAAAAACCACTCATTCTGGTGTGCGCCCCGACATTCGCGTGGTAGCCTGCTCCCCGCCTTCCAAGAGGATTGGCCGGGCATCACGCGTGAAGTTCTCTGGGGGGCTGGCCGTTCATGTGGTGGACCGCGAAGGGCATGAACACCTCTCGGCGTGCGCGTGACGAGCGCCTGGTGCCGCACGCTCGCCGTGTCCCAGGTCAAACGCAACTCTGCAACGTGAGGCCAAGGTTTCAGGAGAAAGGAATAACCGATGCGCCGAACGATCGAACGAGGGAGCGTGCAGGGCTGGGCGCGCTCGGCGGCATCCATCGTCGCATCGATCGCCTGCGCAGCGGCGTGCGCGCGGAGCGCCGCGGCACAGTGCGCCGCATGGTTCGGCGTCGGCGACGCCAACACCCCGCTCACGATTTTCGAGGAGTTCGACGAAGACGGAGGGGGTCCGTTGCCGCCCGCGCTTTTTGCCGCAGGACCCTTCGTCACCATGGTGGGCGGCGCTAACGCGAATAGAATCGCGCGCTACCGCGAAGGGGTCTGGTCCCGCGTGGGCACGATGACGCCCGGCGGGGGGTTCGGCGGCACTCCGAGAGCGATGGTGGTGTTCGACGACGACGGCCCGGGTCCTCACGGCCCGGCGCTCTATCTCGGCGGGGCGAGCCTGACCTCGATCGACGGCGTGCCGGTGAACGGGATCGCGAAATGGGACGGCGCGGCGTGGTCGCCGGTCGGCCCAGTCGACCCCGGGGCGGTTCCGGTGTGGTCTTTGTGCGTGTTCGATGAGGACGGGCCGGGCTCTGGCCTTCCGGCGCTGGTCGCCGGGGGCACCTTCGCGAGCATCGGTGGCACGAGCGCGCTCCGCGTTGCGCGTTGGAACGGCGTCACGTGGTCCGCGATGGGCGCGGGGCTCGGAGCGCTTCCGACCGCGCTCGCGGTATTGGATGAGGACGGGGACGGCCCTGCCACACCGACGCTCTACGCGGGCATGGCGAACCCCCCGGCGCTCACGGCGTGGAACGGCGCGACTTGGTCTGCGGCGCCGAACCAGCCGCCCATGGCGAGGGGGTCGGCGCTGGTCTCACACGACGACGATGGACCCGGGCCGGCGCCGGGAGCGTTGTATTGCGCGAACCTGGTGCGCGCCAACAACACGGTGTCGATTGCCGCTCGCCCCGCGAGCGGCGCCTGGACGAGCCTCGCCTCGTACTCGTCGAACAACGCCGATACTTTGGGCTCCATCTCGGTGTACGACGCCGATGGCGAAGGCGCGGGGCGCGGGCGCCTGCTCGCGGGGTTCTCGCACGACGCCGCGCTCCCCGGCTTGCATCAATACGACGGCGCGTTTTGGACGCCGATCCCGGGATTGCCAATGGCGGCGGAAGCGCAGGCGCTGGCGAGTCGTTCTTGGCGCGATTCGACGGAGATCGAGGCCGCGCCGCCCGCGCTGTTTGTGGGCTTCGGCGACCCGCTGCCATCGGGCCCCATGGCCGGGCAAATCCTCGGCGTCCTGAGGTTTGGGGCGTCGGCGCTGACGCTCGACACGCCCGCTTCGGTCAGCGCCAGTGTGGGCGGAAGCGCCGTGTTCAGCACGACGGTTGATGCCGGCAGCGCCGTGCACGGGTTCCGCTGGCGGCGCAACGGCTTGCGGATCTATGACGGCGGGAACGTCAGCGGCGCCGCCACGGACACGCTGACGATCGAACCGGTGTCCGTCCTTGACGCGGGCGTCTATGAGTGCGAGGCGGCCACTTCTTGCGCCTCGGCGCTGTCGGGCGCTGCGTTCCTGCGCGTGGACGAGTGCCCGGAGGACACGAACGGCGACAGCGTGATCGACTTCCTCGATCTGAACGGTGTGCTGTCGCTCTTCGGGCTGCCGTGCCCGTAGGAGATCAACCCTGGGGCTTCGCGCCATGTTGCGGGCGCTGATTGCGCAGCGCACGATGGCCGCGCTGGAGGCCGCGGGCATGCAGATCGCCGAAACCCCGGCGCAGGGGCGAGGCGATGGCGAGGGCGATGGGCGCCTGAGCGAGATTCTGGCGCGGCCCATGGGGCTCATGCGGCGTGCGCGGGTTAGACTTCTTTCCTATGAATCCGAACCCGAGCGGAAGATCGAGCCCTTCGTGCGTTTCGCTCCGCTCGAAAGCCAGGCGCCTTGACCGCGCGCTCGCCCGGCGCGCAGCGGCCGTGCTCATGGGGATCCTGGCGGGCGCCAGCGCCACCGGCCGCGCGCAGCAGGCGAGCGAGCGTCGTCCCGCGCCTGGAGAAGCAGACGTTCGGGGGGATTCCTCACCGTTCGCGGACTCGTACTACTTCGACACGTGCGCCGCGTGCAAGGCTCAGCTGGGCGCCAAGGGCCAGTCGGCGGACGTGCTAGAGGGCGGGCGAGAGCTGCGGTTCTGCTCGCCGGAGTGCCGCGACGCCTTCGAGCGCAGCCCGGATCAAGCGCTGTCGCGGATTGACGCGCGGATGATCGAGGACCAGCGGCCGCACTACCCGCTCTCGACATCGATCGTTTCGGGCGAGCCGCTGCCGCAACCGCCGGTGGAGTTCATCTGGGGGAACCGGCTCTTTCGCGTGGCGACCCTCGAGGAGCGCAACGCGATCGTCGCGGACCCGGCGCGATTCATCGGCGCGCTGGACGACGCGGTGATCGCGGCGCAGACGCCCAACTACCCGATGCCGGACAAGTGCCCGGTGCAGGGGGACATCCTGTCGAGCGACACTCCCACGGAAGTCGTTGTCGCAAACAGGATGATCCTGGTGTGCTGCGGCCGGTGCGTGCGCGTGGTGCGCGCGAGGCCGGCTGCGTACCTGGCGCTGGTGGAGCATGCGACGCGCGCGGCTGCGGAGCGCCGTCCGGGCGCGCCGGCAGCGCCTTGATGGCGGCACGACGATCGACGCGGGCATCGCGCGCGAGGCAGACGACGTCCGGGCCGCCGCGGCCGGATTCGCGTGCGATCGAGCAGGCGCCAACGCGGGAGGGACCGAGCGGCGTCAGGGCCGGATGACGCGGGAGGGGTGGTGGTACACTGTCCCGCGTGGGCGGCGCTTCGACGACTCGGACCCTGTCGATCGGGCGCGGATGGGCAACAATCAAGGAGACAGGCCATGGCGTCCATGAGCGCAACGCTGGCACACCCCGGGGTCGCCCCGCAGGTCCACGAGTTTCTCCGCGGGCGCACACGGCGCATGCTGATCGACGGCAAGTGGGTCGAGGCGAAATCCGGGAAGACCTTCGTCACTGTCGATCCCTCCACCGGGCAGTCGCTCGCCGAGGTCCCCGCGGGCGACAAGGAAGACATCGACCTCGCCGTGCGCGCTGCGCGGCGCGCGTTCGACAGCGGCCCGTGGTCGACGATGTCCCCCTCGCAGCGCGGGCGCTGCATCTGGAAACTGGCCGACCTCATCGAGCAGCACACCGAGGAGTTCGCGCAACTCGAGACGCTGGACAACGGCAAGCCCATCAGTGTCTCGCGCGTGGCGGACGTGCCGCTGGTGGTCGATCACTTCCGCTACTACGCCGGCTGGGCCACCAAAGTGGAAGGCGAGACGATCCCCGTGTCGTTCCCGGGTCAGTACTTCGTGCACACGCTGCGCGAGCCGGTCGGCGTGGTCGGGCAGATCATCCCCTGGAACTTTCCGTTGCTCATGGCCGCGTGGAAACTCGGCGTGGCGCTCGCCTGCGGCAACACGGTGGTGCTCAAGCCAGCCGAGCAGACGCCCCTCTCCGCCCTGCGCCTGGGCGAACTGTTCGACGAGGCCGGCATCCCGCCCGGCGTCGTGAACATCGTGACGGGCATGGGCGAAACGGCGGGCGCGGCGCTGGCCGAGCACCCGGGTGTGGACAAGGTCGCCTTCACCGGCTCGACCGACGTCGGGCGCATCGTGATGCGCGCCGCCGCGGGCAACCTCAAGCGTGTCTCGCTCGAACTTGGCGGCAAGTCGCCGAACATCATCTTCGCCGACTCGGACCTCGACACCGCCGCGGCGGGCGCTGCGCACGCGATCTACTTCAACCACGGCCAGTGCTGCTGCGCCGGCTCGCGACTGTTCATCGAGCACAAGGCGTTCGACAACGTGATGTCGCGCCTCGTGTCGATGTCCGAGAAGATCAAGATCGGCCCGGGCATGGACGCGGCGACCGAGATGGGGCCGCTCGTCTCGCAGGAGCAGCTCGAGCGCGTCAGCGGGTTCTTCGAGAGCGGGCGCAAGGAGGGCGCCCGGATCGCCACCGGCGGAGGGCGCCCCAAGGGCGTGAACGACACCGGCTACTTCGTCTCGCCCACGGTGCTGACCGAAGTGAAGCCGGACATGCGCGTGCTGCGCGAGGAGATCTTCGGCCCGGTGGTCTGCGCCATCCCGTTCAAGGACCCCGAGGACGTCGTCGCCGCGGGCAACGACTCGGACTTCGGCCTCGCGGCGGCGGTGTGGACGAGGGACGTGGGCAAGGCGCACCGTCTCGCGTCGCGCCTCCGCGCGGGGACGGTGTGGGTGAATTGCTACAACTGCTTCGACGCCGCGGCGCCCTTCGGCGGCTACAAGCAGAGCGGCTTCGGGCGCGAGATGGGCAAGGCGGCCCTCGAGATGTACACGCAGATCAAGACGGTGTGGGTCAACACCGGGGTGTAGGGCCGGGCCGTCCCGGCGCGGTCAGAGGCCCGACAGGCGCGCGGGCAAGATGACGACGTTGAGCCCGGCCCACTGCAGCCGGCGCTGGATGGCGTACGCGGTCTGGTTGTGCAGCAGCCGGCGCAGCCAGGTCTCCCGTGTGAACAACAGGTGCCCGGCGAAGAACATCGCGCCGGGAAACTCAACGGCGATGGCGCGGCAGAGCGCGTCGGCCTCGTGCACCGCGTCCGTGCCGATCGCGACCCGCGTCGCGGCCGCCAGGCCCATGGCGCGGGCATCGGCGGCGTAGCGCCCCACCTCGGCCTCGGTCTCGGCGCGCAACCGTTCGATCGAGTCGGCCCCCTTGAATCTGCCCGAGTCGATGACGCCGACAGACGCCAAGACGATGTTCCGGAAGTGGTTGGGGAACAGGCGCTGGATGGTCAGCATCGTGTGCAGCCCGAGTCCGGCGTACGAGGAGACGAGCAGGACCGCCGTGGGCTCCGCGGGGTTTGGCGCGGGGGTCGGCAACGCGGGGGACGCGCCGGCCCGGCCCGACTCGAACGATCGTTCCAGCGGCGCGAACGCGCGCGTCACCACCGCCGCGACCTGGTTGTAGCGCCGGCGCGTGAGCGCGCAGAGCACGACCACGCCGCCCGTCACGAGGAGCGTGATCCAGCCGCCCTGCCCGAACTTGTGGACCACGGTGACGCCGAGGATCGTGAGGCAGAGCAGGAGGCCGGGCGTGAACAGCGCGAGGTCGCGGAGGCGCCGAGGTTCGGACCGGCCGGCGCGCACGGACGCGATCGTCATGGCCAGGAGGGAGAGCGAGAAGGTGAGGAAGACGTTGATGCTGTACATCACCACAAGCGCCGCCACGCTGCCGCGCGTGTAGAAGAGCGCTCCGAGCGCCGCCGCCCCGACGAGCACGATGCCGTTCTGCGTCGTGAGCCGCTCGGAGAGCGAGGCGAACCGGCGCGGGACCCAGGAGTCAACGGCCATGTTCGCCAGCACGCGCGGGCCGTCCGCGAAGCCCGCCTGCGCGGCGACCGCGAGGAGTGCGGCCGCCGAGAACATCGTGAGGTAGACGAACGCGCCGCCGAGCGGCCAACCGCCCGCGATGCGCTCGACCAGCACGGCGTTCATCGTCTTGCCCGCGACGGGTTCGATCTTCCAGAGCAGGTAGCAGACCAGCAGCCCGGTGGCCGTGACGGCGAGCGAAACCGCCATGTAGCGCATCGTGCGCTTCGCCGTCTCCGCCTGCGGGTGGCGCATCATGGGGATGCCGTTCGAGACGGCCTCGATGCCCGTGTACGTGCCGCCGCCCATCGAGAATGCGTGGAAGAGCAGCACGAGCATGCCGACGATCCCGAGCGTCGAGGCGCCGTGCCGGAAGCCGCTCGTCACCTCCGCCGCGGTCGCGCCCATCTGCGGCACGTGCCCGAGCAGGCCCGCGCCGATCACCACGGCGTGGGTGATCACGAACAGGAAGAACACCGGCGCCAAGGCGATGACCGACTCGCGGATGCCTCGGATGTTCAGGATGGTGAGGCCGACGAGCACGCCCGTCTCGGCGGGGAGCTTCCACCCCGCCCAGGCGTGCGGGAGCACGCTGAACAGCGCGTCGCCCGCCGCGGCGATGGAGACCGTGACGGTGAGGATGTAGTCCACCAGCAGCGCGCTGCCGGAGACGACGCCCGCCGCGGGGCCCAGCAGGCTGGTCGCGACGACGTACCCGCCGCCGCCGTGCGGGAACTTCTCGATGATCCGTGAGTAGGCGGCGGAGATGAGCAGCACCGTGGCGGCCATCAGCACGGCGAGGGCCACGGCGAGGTAGCGATGCTCGCCGAGCGCCCGGAACGCTTCCTCGGGGCCGTACGCCGAAGAGGACAGCCCGTCCGCCCCCAGCCCAACCCAGGCCAGCGTCGCCACGAGGGAGACCCGGTGAAAGAGGCGCTGATCGCCGAGGCTTCGCGGCGCGCCGATCAGCGTCCGGCGCAGACGCCCGCCCAGCGTCGGCGGCGCGGGCGAGTGAAGCGGGGCGTTGACCAGCGGCGTGCGCGTAGCGACAGCGCCGAGGGGGTCCGGATCTCGAGATGTATCTAACACGCGTCAACCTCCGAAGCACGACAGAGGATGACCTCCGGTGGCTCCGGTCGGTGCACCCTTCGACGCCTACGGGGTTAGCTGACGGGCTCGGGCCGAATGGTTTGCCCTACGCGAACGACGCGATTCGCCCCAACGAACTGGGTCCCCCGCCCCCGCGGCTGTCTCTCCGCGGGACTCGGCGATTCCAAGGCGAAGTATACCGCGCTCGCACCCCTTTCCGCCGGTGTCCGCGCCGGCTCCGACGCACATGGACGCGCGCTCGGACTGGAGCAGATGATCGGCGCAGCCCACTCGCATGGCGTGATAACGGCCGTTCCGCGCCGCATCACGGGGGCGAACCCCCGATCTGATTCGAAGCGCTCGCCGTACGCTGGTCTCTCGGGGGACGGGTGATAGGCTTTCTGAGCCGCGCGAATCGCGCCAGGAGACCCGGCATGCACCGATGCCCCATCCGATTTTCCGCGACCGCGCTGACGGCATGCCTGACGGGTGTTCCAGCCATCGCGGCGCCTGCGTTCACCGAACGCGTCGTCGATCCCTCCATCTTCGTGACCACCGGCGCGCTCGCCACCGACCTCGACGCCGACGGCGACACCGACATCCTCGTGACCGCCCTCAACCTGCCCGGCGTGGCGTGGTACGAGAACGACGGCGCCGAGACCCCCACGCTCACCGAGCGCCTGATCCCCCTCAACGCCCCGGGCGCCCGGGCGCTCGCCTGCGCCGACGTGGACGGCGACGGGGACAACGATCTCGTCGTCTCGTCGCGCGTTCCCGAGCGGCTGGTGTGGCTCGAGCGCGTCGGCGGGCCCGGCGTGGTGTTCGTCGAGCGCCCGCTGTGGAACGGCGCGAACGGGGCGCGCCGGATCACCATCCTCGACTTCGACGCCGACGGCGATCCCGACATCGTCGCCGCGGGTCAGTTCGGCGCGAGCATCGCGGCGTGGATCGAGAACGTCGGCCACCCCGGCGGCGCGCCATCGTTCATCGAGCACGTCATCCCCTGCTCGCCGTTTGGCGACATGAGCGCCGCCGCGGGCGATCTCGACGCCGACGGCGACCCGGACGTCGTCGTCGCGCTCAGCGCCGTGTTCGGCTCCGGCTGGATCGGCTGGCTGGAAAACCAGGGCCCGGCGGCGCCCGGCGGCGCGCCCTCATTCGCGGAGCATCCGCTCGAAGCCTCGCAGGGAGGCGATCATAACACGACCGTGGTGGACCTCGACGCCGACGGCGACGCGGACATCCTGTCCGCGTCGTTCCACGCGGGGCGCGTCGCCTGGTTCGAGAATCTGAGCGTGCCGGGCGGCGCGCCGGCCTTCGTGCGCCGCGTGATCGCCGCGGACGCGGACGGCGCGTCCGAGGCGCAGGCCGCGGACTTCGACGGCGACGGCGATCTCGACGTCCTCACCGCGATGTACCACGACGGCGAGGTGCGCTGGCACGAGCAGACAGGGTCGGGCTGGGTGTCGCACCTGCTCCGCGCCGGGGCGATCAACGCCGAGCACGTGAGCGTGGGCGACATCGACGCCGACGGCGACCTCGACCCCGTGGCGGCGCTCTTCGATTCGGTCACGTGGTACGACAATTCCGGGCCGGCGTGCCCCGGCGACGCAAACGGCGACGCCAGCGTGAACTTCGCGGACCTGAACATCGTGCTCGCGTCGTTCGGCCAGACCGGCGCGCCCGGCTCGCTGCCGGGCGACCTCGACGGCGACGGCGTGGTGGGTTTCGCCGACCTCAACGAGGTGCTTTCGTTCTTCGGGTCGGCCTGCTGACCGCGCGCGATCAGGTCGCGGCCCGGGGGCGCACCGCGAGCGACCCGAGCCACAGCGCGGGCGGCACGAGGCTGACGAGCACGATCGAAGGCCCGAGGCCGCGCGCCGTCTGCATCGAGAGAAAGAAGCCGAACGTCCCCGTCACGGTCACGAGTGCGCCCAGCCGGCCCCATCGCAGCATGGCGAGTAGCCCGGCGATCATGAGCGCGTGCATCCCCATCACGACCCAGACGCGGGCGGGCGGCCACGCGCCGGCGGGCTTGGCGAACCACTCCCAGAGGTGCTCGACGAAGAAGACGCCCCAGAAGAGCGCCAGGAGCGCCGAGGTGATGCGGGCTGACCAGCGCAGCGCGACGGCGGGCAGCGGGAAGGAACGGGCACGGTCTTGGGCAGGAATCGACGTTGACATGGGCGCCTCGCGGCATACTGTTAGTATTCGCTAACTATATCCCGGAATCGCGCCGTGTCAAGCGCCCGGCAAGGATTTTGCGCTGGCCGCAAGCGGGGTGGGAGCGGCGGGGGTCGTCCGGCGGTCTGTTCACGCCAGCAGGACGCGGATCGCCAGGGGCTTGACGGCGATCTCGAGCCCGCTCCGGCGCCCGGGGGAGAGTGCATCGCCGACCTCGCCGTCGAGCTGCAGGGGCGCGTCGTCGTGCGCGGTGACGACGAGGCGGTCGGCCAGCGCGCGGCGCGCGCCGGCGGCGCGAGTCGGCACGGCCTTGTTGAGGCGGAGCCGGGCGCGGACGACCCACCGAAGAAGCGCCAGCGTCGATGCAGCAGGGAAGAACGCGGCGTCGAGCAGCCCGTCGTCGCACGCGGCGCCGGCGCACGGATCGATGCGGGCGGCGTACTGGCGCATGTTCGCCACCAGCAGCCAGCCGCGCTCGGTCCGGGCGAGCGTCGTGCGGTCGCCGGGGCGCACGGCGACGACGCTGAGCGGGGGGAGCGACGGACGCATCGCCGCCAAACGGACCGGCCGCGGGTCGGACCAACGGGGG
>CAYVSR010000004.1:0-13613 GCA_964453125.1 uncultured Phycisphaeraceae bacterium
GGGCAATTCCTCCTCCAGGCGTGTGATCTCGTGGTAGTGCGTCGCGAACACCGTCCGCGGGCACATCATCGCGCCACCCTCCGTCCCTCCGTCCCTTTGTCCCCCTGTCCCTCTCTTCCATCCCGCCAGCCGCTCCGCAATCGCCCACGCCAGCGCCAGCCCGTCGAGCGTGCTCGTGCCGCGCCCGATCTCGTCAAGAATCACCAGCGACTTCGCCGTCGCGTGGTGCAGGATGTTCGCCGTCTCCGTCATCTCGACCATGAAGGTCGACTGCCCCGCGTGCAGCGCGTCGTCCGCCCCCACGCGAGTGAATACGCGGTCCGCCAGCCCGATCACCGCCCGCTCCGCCGGCACGAACGACCCCGCGTGCGCCAGAATCGTCAGCAGCGCCGCCTGCCGGATGTACGTGCTCTTGCCCCCCATGTTCGGCCCGGTGATCAGCGCCATGCACGGCAGGCACGCCGCCGCGCCGGCCGCCGCAGGCGCCCTCTCGCCTCCCGCGAACAACTCGCCCACGCCCAGGCGCAGGTCGTTGGGCACGAAGTCGTTCTCGAGCAGCTCGTCGAGCACGGGGTGGCGCCCCTGCGCGATGTCCATCACCGCCTCGCCCACCACGCTCGGCCGTGTCCACCCGCGCCGCGACGCCTTCTCGGCGAAGCACGCCAGCGCATCCAACGCCGCCGCCGCGTCCGCGAAGGCCAGCGTTTGCTCCGCCGTGCGCGACGCCTCGGCGCACAGCGCTTCGAACAGCGCCTGCTCGCGCGCCACCGCGCGGCTCCGCGCCGTCGTCACCCTTTCCTCGAAGTCCTTCAGCTCCGGCGTCGTGTACCGCTCCGCGTTCTTGAGCGTCTGCTTCCGCACCAGCTCCGCGGGCGCGCGCCGGCTCTGCGCCTGCGGCAGCTCGATGTAGTACCCGAACACCCGGTTGTACCCCACCTTGATCCCCGGCAGCCCGTGCGTCTCCGCCAGGCGCGCCTGGTACGCCGCCAGCCACGACGCCGCGTCCCGCTCCAGCCCGCGGCACTCGTCCAACTCCGCGTCCACCCCGTCGCGGAAAAGCCCGCCCTCGCGCAGGTGCCCCGGCGGTGAATCCACGCAGCGCTCGAGAATCCGCGACGACAGCGGCGCCAGCGCGGCGCGCGCCGCCGCCAATTGATCGGCCGGCGCGCGCAGTTCCGCCACGCCCGCCACAGCCGCGCCCAGCGCCTCGATCGCCGCGAGCGACCGCCCGAGCGCGACGATGTCCCGCGCCGTCGCGCGCCCCAGCGCCGCCCGCGCCGCGATGCGAGCCACGTCCTGCACCTCGCCCAGCGCCTCGCGCAGCGCGCCGCGCGCCCGCGCATCGCGCACCAGCGCCGCCACGCGCGCCAGCCGCTCCTCGATCGGCTCCGGGCGAGCGAGCGGCCTGCGCAGCCACTCGCGAACCAGTCGCTTGCCCATCGCCGTCCGAGGCGCCGCCGGGCCGAGCAGGAACAACCCGAGGAGCGAGCCATCCCCCGCGGCGCGATCGGCCTGAGCGCCGCCACCGCTCGCGACCGCGCGGATGGTCTGCTCGATCTCCAGCGCCCGCATCGACGCCGCATCGAGCGTGAGATAGTCGCCCGGCGTCTCGCGCTTGGGCGGGCGCAGGTGCGAAAGCCCGCGCCGTGCCGCGCCTTCGCGCGCGCCCGCTGCTTCCGATGCTCGTCCTTCGCCCGACGGCAGGTTCGCACCCGGCGCACTGGTTTCGAGCAGGAACTGCAGCGCCGCGCCCGCCGGCCCCACGCACGCGTCGTCGTCGCGCAGCCCGAACCCAGCGAGGCTCGCCACGCCGAAGTGCCCCAGCAGCGCCTCGTGCGACTCGCGCGCCCTGAACCTCCACGCCGGCCGGCCCCTCGCGGCGCACCGCCCGGTTCCCGCCGCGCGCCGAAGCTGATCGAGCAGCGCGCCCGTCCGGGCCGGCATCACGCCGTCGGCGGTTTCCGCGTACAGAACTTCCGCCGGCGCCAGCCTGCTCAGTTCCGCGGCCACCAGGTCCGGAGTGCCGTCGAACACCCGGAAGTCGCCCGTCGAAACGTCCACGAGCGCCGCCGCCGCGTGGTCGTCCGCCAGAAACTGCACCGCCGCCAGCGCGCTCGTCCGGTCCTCCTCGAGCAGCGACTCGTCCACCAGCGCCCCCGGCGTGAGCACGCGCGTCACCGCGCGCTGCACGACGGATCCCTTCGCCAGCGACGCGTCCTCCGTCTGGTCGCAGATCGCCAGCCGGTACCCCTGCGCGAGCATCCGGCGGAAGTACCCCTCGGCGCTGTGGTGGGGGACCCCGGCCATCGGCACGCCCTCGCTGCGCCTCGTCAGCGTCAGCCCGAGCGCCCTCGACGCCGTCACCGCGTCGTCGTCGAACAACTCGTAGAAATCCCCAATCCGGAAGAACACGATGTGGCCAGGGAAGTCCCGCTTCGCCGCGTAGTACTGGCGCATCGCCGGCGTGTCCCGCCCCGGCGGCGGCGCGACGGCGACGGGCGCGCCATCACTCCCCGCCGACGCGTCGTTCGTCAGCCGCAGCCGCGGTTTGTCGCCGATCGTTGACACGCCCCCAGCCTACCAGCGCCCTCGCGCGCCCCAGCCCCCGAACCGTTCCGTTTCCCGTCAAGTGGAGTGGAGGAGGATCGAACTCCCAACCTCTTCGATGCGACCGAAGCGCTCTCCCAATTGAGCTACCACCCCATGTGGTCCGCCCGGCTCGGGCCCGGGCGGGTCGAGAGTATATCGGCCCGGCGCGCCCCGGCGAGCCGGCGCCCCGCGTCTATCCTCCCCGCATGTTCCGCCGCAGCAAACCCGTCGCCTTTCTCGCGATGCTCCTCGCCGCGCCGTGCGCGCGTGCCGCACCTCCAGCCGGCGCCGACGGATCCCTGCCCGCCTTCCGGGTCGTCGTCTCGATCCCACCCATCAAGGGCCTCGTCGCCCCGATGCTCCCCGACGGCTCCGAGACCACCGTCCTCTGCCCGCCAGGACGCAGCGAGCACGGCTTCGAACTGACGCCCTCGATGGTCACGGCGCTCGCCGAGGCCGACATCGTCGTCCTCGTCGGGCTCGGCCTCGAGCCCCAGGTCGAGAAGGCCCTCGCCTCCGGCGCCTCTCGGGCTCCGAAGCGGCGCGTCCTCCGGTTCGCCGATGCCGTCGGCGTCAAGCCCGACGGCGACCACGACCACGCCGAGGGTGACGACCACGACCACGCCGGCCCCGACCCGCACCTCTGGCTCGACCCGTTCCTCGCGCAAAAGTTCGTCAGCGTCGCGGGCGACGAGATCCTCGCCGCGGCCCACGACCGGGGCGGCCTGTCGGCGCAGCAGACGGCGGACTTCAAGGCCCGGCGAATGACCGTCGCGGGCGCCGCCAAGAAGATCGAGGTCGAATACGCGGTGCGCCTCGAGCCCTTCAAGGGGCGGGCCATCGTCACGCACCACCCCGCGTTCGGCAGGCTCGCCGAACGCTTCGGGCTGGAGGTCGCGGCGACCATCCGCGCGACGGACACGGGTGAGCCGACCCCGGGCTCGATCGACTCGGTCGTCCGTCTCGTGCGGGAGCGCGCCGTCACCGCGGTCTTCGACGAGCCGCAGAGCGACCCTGCCATCGCCCGGCGCGTGGCGGCGGCCGCGGGCGTTCGCGTGCTGACCCTCGACCCGCTGGGCGACGGCGACTGGGCCGCCATGATGCGCCGCAACCTCGATGCGCTCGTCGATGGCCTCTCGGCGCCAAAGCCCGGCGCGCCCTCCCCCTGAGCGGCCGGGGCGACCGCCCGAACGTATCGTTCCCACCGATGCCCGACGCGGCGCTGGAGTTTGACGCGGTCTCGTTCACCTACCCGGGCGCCGGCGCGCCCGCGCTCCAGAACGTCACCCTGCGCGTCGACGCCGGCGAGCGACTCGGCGTCATCGGGCCCAACGGCGGTGGCAAAAGCACACTGCTGAAGATCGCGCTGGGCCTGCTTCGCGGCCAGACCGGAAGCGTGCGCGTGCTCGGGCGAGCGCCCGAAGACGCCCGGCGCCTTGGCCTCGTCGGGTACATCCCCCAGCGCGTCGAGGCCGAACTCGCGTTCCCGATCAGCGCCCGCCAGGCGGTCGAGGTCGCGGCGTCCTGGCGCCTGCCCGCGTGGCGACCGGTCGGCGGCGCGCTGCGCGCCAAGGTTGATCGCGCGCTCGCCCTCGTCGGCGCCTCCGCGTTCGCCGACTCGCCCGTCGGCGCGCTCTCGGGCGGGCAGTTGCAGCGAGTCATGATCGCCCGCGCGGTCGCGTGCGACGCCCGCCTTCTCGCCCTCGACGAACCCACCGTCGGTGTCGACGCCGGCGGCCAACGCATGTTCGCCGATCTCCTCACCACGCTGCACCGCGAGACCGCCCTCACCGTCGTGATCGTCAGCCACGACATCCGCTCCGTCGCCGCCGCGTGCGACCGCGTCGCCTGCCTGGCGCGCACGCTGCACTTCCACGCGGCGCCGCAGGGCCTCACGCCGCAGGTGCTGGCCGAGGTCTTCAGCCACACGGTCGAGGGAGTGTTTGGCGAGGTGCACGTGGACGCCCATCGCGCCGATGCGTGCGGTCACGAGCATCACCACCACCTCGAAGACGAGCGCCCCGGCGATCGCGCCGCGCCCGCGAGAGGCGCCCGATGACCACCATCGACTACCTCACCGGGCCCTCCGCGTCCCTGTTCTGGCCGGGCGTCGCCGCCGGGTTCGCCATCGCGATCCAGGGGGCGCTGCTCAGCGTGCTCGTCGTCCTCAAGCGCATGGCGTTCATCGGGCAGGGGGTCTCGCACGCGGCGTTCGGCGGCGTGGGGCTCGCGGTCGCGCTGGGCCTCGCGGGCGGCGCGGCGTTCGGGCTGATCGCCGCGTTCTGCGTGGCCAGCGCGTGGGCCATCGCCTGGGCCGGCGACCGATCCCGGTCCGACGGCCCCGCAGGCTCGCGCCGCGCCGGCGCCTCGACGGACACCATCATCGGCGTCGCGCTGGTCGGCGCGATGGCGCTCGGCGCGATCCTCGTCGCCGCGCACGCGCGGTTCTCGCCCGGCGCCGGCCCGGGCCCCTCGTGGGAGCAGGCGCTCTTCGGCTCGATCCTCGCCGTCGGCCCGACCGACGCGGCCATCGCGTGGGCCTCCTGCGCCGTCACCACGCTCGCGCTCTGGTGGTGGCGCAGGCCGCTGCTGTTCTGGGCGTTCGACGAGGTGGCCGCGCAGTCCGGCGGCGCTCCGACGCGCTTCGCCCGCTACCTGCTGCTCACGCTGCTCGCCGTCGCCGTCGTCACAGCCATGAAGCTCGCCGGCGTCGTGCTCGCGACCGCGCTGCTCACGCTGCCCGGCGCCGCGGCGCTCTCGCTGTCGCGCCGTCTCGCCCCCGTGCTGGCGATCTCCGCTGCGGTCGGCGTGGCGGGCCTCGCCCTCGGACTCACCGCGTCGTTCGAGTTCGACATGCCCCCCGGCGCGTGCGTCGTGGCGTGCCTGATCGCGCTGTACGCGCTGGCGTCGGTCGTGGGGCCCGGCGCCCTCCGCCGCCCGGCGCCCACCCCGGAGCCCGCTCGATGAAGGCCGAAACGATGCTCGCCGAACTCAATCGCCTGCGCAAGGACCTCGACGAGGACCCGACGGACTTGGAGTGGCTGACGCTGCAGCACGCGTTCATTTTCATCTCGTACAAGATGGGGGATTTCCAGAAGTACCTCGACGACGAGACCCGGAAGGGCTCGTTCGCGGACTTCGAGAACGCCTGAGCGGCGCCCCGCCGGCGCGACCATCCCCTGCCCGGGCGGATTGGTCACAACTTCTGCAACCGGGCTTGACCCGCGGCCGAAGAAGGGGATGATTGAGCGTCTCTTTCGCGGGAGAGCCCGCCCCCAAAGCCGCGAAAAACATGCGGCGCATAAGGGCGCGGAAGCCCGCGACGACCGGAGCCTTGCATGACGGGGCTTCGGGCGGTGTGCCCCGGGCGACGGCCTGGGGGGAAGCATCCCGGCGGGACCGATGTACACCGGTCCGACGGCTGGGTGGTTCTTCGGAAAAGGAGGTGATCCAGTGACGAATAGTGACTGTACGCGAGGGCTGTGCGTCAACTGACGCGGCTCGACGGAGCTGCGTTGCGCAGCCCTATCGCATGAACGACATGCGCGCCCGGCGGTCCTCAAGGCCGTCGGGCGTTCTCTTTTTTTCGCCGCCCTGTCCGCCTCTGGCCAATCTCGCGATTCCCTGGCCCCACGCCGCCACTTCGAGGGAACCGTCTTGACCCGACCCGTTTCTTCCGGTAACTTCCGATATCGGCCCCCCCTGCCAGGGAAGGGTCGTGTTTTCGGAAGTCACGTCACGAATCGGAGAATCCCCGCGGCCGTCGTTGCACACACGCCGGCCGCTCCCTGTGCTGCCCCTTCGAGGGTTGGAGGAGTCAAGATGAAGCGGATGTTTGCGTTTGTCGCCTGTGGTCTCGCCTCCGGCGTCGCCTTTGCCGACGTCGAGAGCCACGGCGGCTCGGTCGCCCCCCAGAGCACCAACTGGCTCCAGGCGTTCTCCGTCACCCAGTTCGACACGCAGGGCGGCACGCGCGTCCTTGACTCGGTCGACGTCTACCTCAACGGCACCGTCTCCGGCTCCGCCCAAGCCGAGAGCCTCGACGCCGAGCCCGCCGCCATCTCGCTCAACCTGCAGGCGACCATCGCCCTCAGCCTCGGCATGACCCAGCTCGCCGTGGTCATCCCCGTCGCCAACACCGTCTTCAACGCCTCCGCGTTCGACGGCGTCATCGATTTCGGCGGCACGTCCGGCGCGGCGTTCGCCAACCTGAACCAGATGCAGTCGACCAACTCGCTCTTCACCAGCCCCGTCGACCTCGCCCCCTGGATCGGCGCCGGCACCGTCGCCCTCAGCGGCACGGCGGACGGCCAGTCCTCCGGCTCGGGCGCGGGCAACCTCGTCACGGTGTTCATGACCGACGCCGCGATGGAGTACAAGGTCACCTACACCTTCCACGTGGTCCCCGGCGCCTCGACGATGGCCCTCGCGGGCGTCGCCGGCCTCGCCGGCCTCGCCGGCCTCCGCCGTCGGCGCTGAGCCCTCGGCCCGCCTCGCAACCCAACGGATCCAACGCCGGGCCGCCCTCTCGTGGGTCGGCCCGGTCTGTTTTTGGGATAGGGAACGGACAACGGGCAGCACGCGACGGTCGCGGAGCACATCGGACGTCTGAGCGCGGCCGCTTTTCTGTCATCGCGCGGGCGGTGGGTTCGATATTCCTGCCATGCACAGCCGTCACGCCGTCGTCGCGCTCGCCCTTGTGTTTCCGCTGCAAGCCCGCGCGGCAATCACGCAGACGGTGGCGTTCTGGAGTGGCAGGCCGGGGCCGCCGCCGACATTTGCATTTCAAGCGTTTGACGAGATGGGCGGCGCACGCCGCCTCACGGATATCGTCATGTCGGTGCGGGGCTCGGCCATCGCGAGCGCGACGCTCGAGAACGACACCGCTGAGGCGATCACAGCGCAACTCCTGGTTGGGATGGGGCTCTTCACGAACACCGTGCCGTTCCACAAGGAGCTGCCATACCTCGGGGCGGCCAGCCCCATCGATGCGTCCGTGCCGCTAAGCGCGAGCGATGGGATCACCGGATCTGGCCCGGATTTCTTCGATTTCGGAATCCGCAGCGTGGCAGTCGAGGACGCGTACGCGTTCTCCGACCACCCGTACCTCGAGGCGCTGCTATCCGAGTTCACCGGGAGCGGGGTAGTTCCGTTGACGTTGGCTTTGAGCGGGGGTTGGGCCTATAGCGGGGGGACCTCCAGTGTGGTCAGCGAATGGAGGATGACGGGGGAGTTCTCGATGACGTATGAGTTCGAGCTGGTTCCGGCGCCTTCGGCGTTGGCGCTCTGGGGGCTTGGGCACGTCGCGCTGGCCCGTCGGCGGCTGCGGTAAGTTGTGGCAGGGGGGTTTGCTGAACCTGCGGGACGCGAAGGCGGCAGTCCCGAGCTTGCGCTCGGGGGTGCTGTTTGACGCGCTTGAGGCTGCGATTTCAGGGGATTTTTGAGCCGCTATCATGGTCCCCCCCTCGCGCCGGACCGGCGCCGCACCCGCCCCCACATCGGAGCAGCAGACCCACCATGCGTCGCGCCAAGATCAGCGTCATCGGAGCCGGGAACGTCGGAGCCACCTGCGCCCACTGGGCCGCCGCGAAGGAGCTGGGCGACATCGTGCTGCTCGACATCCCCGACAAGGTGGGCGTGGCCCAGGGCAAGGCGCTGGACCTCATGTGCTGCGGCCCGATCGAGCGCTTCGACTCGCGCGTCACGGGCACCAGCGACTACAAGGACATCGCCAACTCCGACGTGGTCGTGGTCACGGCCGGCCTGCCGCGCAAGCCCGGCATGAGCCGCGACGACCTCATCCAGACGAACGTCAAGATCGTCAAGAGCGTGTGCGAGCAGATCAAGGAGTTCGCGCCCAACTCCATCGTGATCGTGGTGAGCAACCCGCTCGACGCGATGGTGTACACCGCGTGGAAGGTCACCGGCTTCCCGACGCACCGCGTGCTCGGGCAGGCCGGCGCGCTCGACGTCGCCCGCTTCCGCACCTTCATCGCCATGGAGATCGGCTGCTCGGTCGAAGACGTCTCGGCGCTCCTGCTCGGCGGCCACGGCGACGACATGGTGCCCCTGCCGCGATTCACGTCGGTGCATGGCATCCCCGTCACCTCGCTGCTGAGCGCCGAGAAGATCAACGCGTGCGTCGAGCGCGCCAAGGTCGGCGGCGGCGAGATCGTGAAACTCATGGGCACCAGCGCGTACTACGCGCCGGCCTCCGGCACGATCCAGATGGTCGAGGCCATCGTGAAGGACAAGAAGCGCATCCTGCCCTGCGCCGCGTACTGCGAGAAGGAGTACGGCGTCGCCCCCGGAGCCAAGGGCGACGGCTATTTCGTGGGCGTGCCCGTGGTGCTGGGCGACAAGGGCATGGAGAAGGTCGTCGAGGTGCAACTCGACGCGGGCGAGCAGAAGCTCATGGCCGAGTCGGTCAGTCACGTGAAGGACCTGGTCAAGGTCGTGCGCGGGCTGTTCCCGGAACTGGCGTAAACGCCCGCGAACGCCCCGCTGGCTCGCCCAGATTTGTGGTTCGATCGTCCGACACGCCACATGATTGAGCGGCGCGACGCCCTCGCACGTGGTGGCGCTGCGCGCACCGGCGCGCCGGCCGACCTGCGCCGCGGCGCGCGAGGTAGGATGCGGATGTTCGTCGGGGCTCGTCTCACGTGGCGGCGCTGAGTGCGCCGCCGTGAAGACGTGCGGGGAGGTCAGCCATCATGAGCGCTGAGCAGCGGTCGGGTTCACAGGGATCGAAGCGTCCGGCCGTCCCTGCGCCCAAGCCGCCCGCCCGTCCGCCGAGCCCAACGAGGCCCGCGTCGCCCGTCGGCGCGAAGCGACCGGCGGCGCCCGTGGTCGTCCGCGCCGCTGCAACGCCAGCCCGCGCGCCCGAGGCGGCGAGGGACGAAGGCCTTCGACAGGCCCGGCTGTGGATTGCGGTTGGCTTGGGCGCGGTCCTGCTCGTGAGCCTGATCTTTGGCGGCCTCGTCCTGAAAGTGGTCGTCGCGATTGTCTGCCTCACCGCGCTGCAAGGGCTCTGGCGCGGCGCGTCGGGGCTCGCCGGGCTTGTCGCGGGCCTTGCGCTCGCGGCGCTGCTCGCCCCGACGCTCGGGCGCTGGACGGAGGGCCTCGTCGCCTCGGTCGCCGGGACCTCGGGGATCGCAAATCGGTTCGCGAGCATCGGCGTGTCGGCGCTGCTCGTCGTCGTGGCGACCTCGATCGGCGCGGGGTTCGGCGTGCGTCGTCTGGTGAAGGCGCGGCCCGGCTGGAAGCGCTGGGACCCGATCGCCGGGGCGGCGTTCGGCGCGGCGGAGGGCGTCTTCCTCGCGCTGCTCCTGCTCTGGGCGCCGCTGGCGCTCGAGCCCATCGCGCGGTCCCAGATGGAATCGGCGGCGGGCGCGAGCGGGACCCCTGCGCCATCCCGCATCGCCACGGCCGATCACGATCTCGCGCCGGAAGCGCCTGCCCCCGCGGGAAACGCTGTCTCCACGGGCGTCGTGTCGTTCGCCACGAGGGTGCGGGAGTCGGTAGTGGGGGGCCTAGCGCAGGCGACGAACCCGATCCGCGGCTCCCGGGTGCTCACCCTCGCCAGCGACTTCGTCGCCGTCTCGGCGGACCCGGGCGCCATCGACCACTTCCGCAACAGCGACGTGATCCGGCGGATCGCGGACATGCCCAGCGTGCTCGCCGCGCTGGACATGTGCCGGGCCGACCCGGACCTGCGCCGCATTGTCGAGGGCGGGCGGATGTCGCATGCCTCGCTCGCGGACATCATGCAGAACGAGACGATCCTGCGGATTCTCGACGAGACCACGATCGTTGACGACCTGACCCCTCTGGCGCCCGCCATCGCCGAGGCGATCGTGAGCGCCAAGGCGCGCGTGGGCGAGGCGCCGGCCCGATCGGAAGACCCACCGGCGAGGGAGCCCATTCTTCGCGAGACGCCATGACGCCGGTGTGCCGGAGGGAGCACGCGAGGCGCGGGCGCCTACGATTGGGCACTCGTGACCCCGCCCATCCCCGGCGCCGCCGCGCCGCCGTCTGCAACGGAATCCGAAGGCTCGATACGACGCCCCGCGGGCGCGGAAGTGGCCGCGCGGGCGCCGTCCGGCCCGCTGACCCGCGCGGAACTCGACGGCGCCCTTGCCGCGGGCGCCGCGGCGCTCGACCCGGCCAGCGCCGCCAGCGCCGCCGAAGAGGCGACGACCCTCCGCGGCGAGCCGCAGGTCGCCATCCCACGCCGGGCCGAGCGGTTCTGGACGATCGCCGGCGCCCACACCGCGGTGGACCTCTACGCCGCCGTCATCCCCGCGCTCTCGCTGGCGCTCGCGGCGTCGCTGCACCTCGACAAGGTGCAGCTGCGCTCGCTGTTCGTGCTCAATTCGGTGATCAGCGGCGTGAGCCAGCCGATCTTCGCCCGCCTGACCGACCGCCTGAACACGCGCATCTGCGCACCGCTGGGGCTGGCGATCTCGGCGCTGTGCCTGTGCCTGATCGGCTACGCGGACAGTTTCGCGCAGCTGGTCGCGCTGCAGGTTGTGGGCATGGTCGGCGTGGGCATGTTCCACCCCATCGGCGCGGCGCTGGCCGGGCACCTCGGGCGCGGGCTGAACCTCGGACGCTCGATGGCGGTGACCATCTTCTTCACCGCGGGCATGGTGGGCAGCGTGCTCGGGCCGGTGATCGTGACGCGGATGAACGAGCACGGAGGCATGCGCTCGCTGATCTGGTTGATCGCGCCGGGCCTCGCGTTCGCGGCGTTCCTGCACGCGGCGAGCAAGCGCGTGCCGCACAAGCACTCGCTGGTGACGGAAGTGGTGGCCGAGGCGCCCGCGGCGCGGGCGCTGCGCCGTCGCGCGGTGCAGCTGCTGTTCTGGGCCGCGGTGATGCGCTTCGGCGTGAACACCGGGCTTTTCTACCTGTTCGCGATGTGGGCGAAGGAGCGCATCCCGCACGACGCGAACGAGGCGTCGTCGCTCAACGGCGTGCTCTTCGCTGTGGGCAGCACTGGCATGGGCGTGGCGGCGACGCTCGCGGGCTGGAAGGTGCGCGCGGGCGAGGAGAAGAGCCCCATGGTCTGGCTGCCGGTGCTCGGTGTGCCGCTGGTCGCCCTGATGGCGTTCACGCCGGCGGGAGCGCCGTGGGGCTACGCGGCGATGATCGGGCTGGTGGGCGTGAGCGCGGCGGGGTACGCCGCGTCGGCGCCCCTGGCGATCTCGCTCGCGCAGCGCCTGATGCCGGGCAACACGGGGATGGCGAGCAGCCTGATGATGGGCGGCGCCTGGACGCTGTCGGCGTTCTTCCCGTTCATCGCGGGCTGGGCTGTGGACGCGGGCGGCCTGCGACTGGGCTTCCTCGTGATGGCCGCGTTCCTGCTGCTCAACGCGGCGTTGGCGGCGATGCTGCCGCGGGCGCTGCTGAGGCAGACGGCGCACCACTGAGGCGAATCAGGAGTGCTCAGTGCTCAGCGCTGAGTGCTCGGTGTTCGGTGCGCTACGCGCCGAGCGCTTCTCCCGTCTGTTAGCCCTTCGACTTCGCCAGCGCGACCTTGGCTCGCGCGCGGTTCTGCTGCTTGCGGACGCGGTCGGCGTCGAGGCGGTCGCCGGGCTTGGGCTGGCGGGCGCTGGCCTCGGCCAGTTCGGCCTGGGCGTCGCGCTCGTTGATGGTCTCGGTGGGCACGGCGAGCGCCGCCAGCACCGTCATCTTGTTGTTCACCATCTGGAGGAAGCCGTCGTCCACGAGGTAGGACTTCGTGCCGCCCTTGGCGAGGGTGACGCGGAGTTCGCCGACGCCCATCTTGCCGACGATGGCGGCGCGGTTGGGCAGGAAGCCCATCTGCCCGTCGTGCATGGGCGCCACGGCGGACGAGCAATCCTCGTCAAGAATGCGGGCCTCGGGGGTGATGACGCGGCATCGGAAGGTGGCTGGCATAGGGGCGGGGAGTATAGCGGCAAGCCCGGGATTGCAGGCTGGCGTGGCGCCGCGAGCCGGGCCCACCAACGCCGAGAAACGAGGATTACGACGCCCGCGCCGCCTCCACGATCCGGTTCGCCGTCCGCACGTTCGCGAAGCCGGCGTCCGCGTCGATAGGGGGGCGCCGGCCGGACCGCACCGCGCCCACGAAGTCCTGGATCTCCAGGCGCAGCGGCTCGGCCTCGTCCACCGCCAGCGGCTCGAGCGCCACCAGTTTCGAATAGTCGAGCGACGAGAGGTCCTTCCCGTCGCGCAACGCCTGGCGCACCTCGCCCAGTTGGGCCGCGTTCGCCGTCTTGCGGATCACCACGCCGGCCTTCGCGGCGTAGTCGATCGACACGTACGCGTCCTCCGCCACGATGCGGCACTTGCGCTCCGTCTTGAGGGCGAGGCGCGACGCCGTGATGTTCGCCACCGTGCGCCCGCGCGGCGTGTTCCACGTCAGGCGGGCGTTGCAGACGTCCTCGTGCTCGGTCACCACCGACACCGCCGACGCCTGGATGTCGTCCGGCTCGAGCGTCGGCCCGTCGCCGCTGACCAGCGAGAGCACGAGATCGATGTCGTGGATCATCATGTCGAGCACGACGCCGACGTCGACCGAGCGGAAGGTCATGGGCGAGACGCGGTGCACCTCGATGAACCGGGGCGTGATGTCCTTCCCGCCCCCGCCCCCGGCGCCCGCGGTCTGGCGGTGCAGGGCGCGAACCGCGGGGTTGTAGCGCTCGATGTGCCCGACCATGAGGGCGGCGCCGCCGTGCTCGGCCATGGTCTTCAGTTCGAGCGCCTCGGCCTGCGTGTTCGCGAGGGGTTTCTCGATGAGGCACGCCACGCCGCGGGTGAGCAGCGGGCGCGCCGCCGCCACGTGGTGCGTGGTGGGCACGGCGACGGAGACCGCGCCGGGCGTGACGCCGGCGCTGAGCATGTCGTCGACTGTCGCGAATTCGCGGCAGCCGAACTGCTCGGCGATCGCGCCGCGACGGTCCGCGTCCGCGGCCACCACCGCCGCCAGCGAGCCCCCGGGGATCTGTGTGTACACCCGCGCGTGGTGCCGGCCCATG
>CAYVSR010000004.1:13623-24257 GCA_964453125.1 uncultured Phycisphaeraceae bacterium
ACCACCGCGCAGCGGAGATTCTCTGTGTTCGGCGCCATCCGCCCACGATACCGCATCGCCCGCGGGCGCCCCCGCCGCGCCCGTCAGCGTCGCGGCGTGCCGACGCGGTGCGTCAGGTCGGGGGGCTCGATCTCCGGCGCGCTCTTCAGCGTGTCACGGTGTCGCGCCGCCTCCTCGCGCATCCGCTCCACCATGCGGAGGTCGCGCCCGAGCGCCTGCTTCGCGTTGCCCGCCGCGGCGTTGCACAGCGCCGCCAGGCCGACGGTGCACCAGAGGAACATGCCCACGCATGCCAGCAGGCCCAGCGCGAGCATCCACCAGAACGAGTCGTACACCAGCCCGCCGAACACCGGGGGGATGAAGTACCCCAGGACCAGCGACGCGGTGAAGAAGACCATCCCGAAGACGGAGTAGCGCAGCAGGTCCGCCTTGCGCGTGTCGGAGGCCCAGTCGGCGTATCGCGCCAGCAGCAGCGCCGTGGGCGCCCAACCGGCGAGACCCACGCCCGCGAAGACCAGCGCGATCACGCCGAGAATCGGCGCCAGCGCGCTCGCCCCCGCGGGCGTCGGCGCGGGTGTACCAGAGCCCGGGAGGCCGGGCGCGGGGCCGGCCGTCGCGCCGGTCATCGACGCCGTCAGAATCCACAGCAGCGCGGCCACGAGGAACCCGCACTGCGACAGCACGGAAATGCTCTTGAGCCCCAGCCACTCGAACGCCGACTTCTCGGCGCCCTCGAAGTTCGGCCTCGGGCGGCAGACGATCAGCAGGCCGCCCACCCACAGCGCCCCGATGCCCAGCGCGTAGAACGAGGGGTGCAGCCCCGGCGTGCGCACGCCCACGCGCGTGGCGATGGGCAGCGCCAGCGCCGCCGCGCTGAGGAAGATCGCCAGCGCCATCATCGAGAACCCGAGCCCCAGCAGCCGGATGTACCCGATGGGCGCCTGGCAGAGGTTGTCCCACGTCCACTTGGGCGCGGAGGCGATGAGGCGCCCGCACTCGGGGCAGTTCTTGCCCATGCGCAGGCCGATGAGGTTGTAGCCGCAGCCCGGGCACGCGAGGTCGTACGTGATCTCCGACCCGCCCCAGCGCGTGGCGACGCCGCCCGAGGGCGTCAGCGCCCCGCGCGCGGTGGCGGCGACTCTGTTCGCGTGCGAGTAGTCCTTCGGGGGCTGCGCCATCGGTGCGTTGCTCAGGTGGAACGACTCAGGTCGCTCACGTGCCCTCGGGCACGGGAGGGGCGCCATCCGCGTCCGCCATCGCCAGCGCCGTGCGCGAGTCGCGCCCGAGTAGGTCGATGAGGCGCGAGCAGAGCGCCAGGAACATGAAGAACGATACGGCCATCAGGACGAGCGAGATGCATCCCAGGGGCAGCGCGAAGACCCAGAGCAGCGTCGACTGCGCCCCCGCCGCCCCGCGGAACGCCGGCCCGCCCCCGATCGGTCCCGCGGCGCTCAGCCCGAAGAAGATCGCCCCAATCATGAACACCAGCCAGATCGCCCCGAGGACGAGCGTCATCCAGCGCAGCGTGTCGGCGCGGAGCGAGACCTTCCGGTCGGGGATGCGCCGGCCCAGCCGGCGCACGTGCGCGAACCCGGCGACGGACGCCGCGACGGCGCTGAGCCCGGCGAGCACGCCCACGCTGGGCGCAAGCGAACCGAACAGCCCGGCCAGCCCTCCGGCGCCCGGCGTTCCGGGCGGCGTGAAGGGCGCGGGGATGACGCCGCGATACACGAGCGCGGCCAGCGCCGCCTGCGCCGCGTACGCCCCGACGCTCGCGCTGAGCGCGATGCGGACGATGCGCCGCGTCAGCGTTCCGGCCTTGCCCTCGCGCCGGCCGGGGTCCGGCGTGGTCAGCAGCCACCAGCCCACGAGGAACGCGACGCTCAGCGCCAGCCACAGCCCGGCGAGGACACCCCCGACCGCGCCGCCGCGCCCGGTCATCAGCGCCCCTGCCTGGATGTTCACCGTCGCAGTGTTTGGGCCGGTGGTCATGGTCACGCCGGAAGACCCGACGCCCTGCACAGCGCCGGATGGCGCCGGCGCCGGTGTGGCGGGTGCGCTCTGCGCGCCGGGCGCGCTCGGCGTCGGCGCGGGCGTGGCGGGCGTCGGGGCGCCGCTCGTCAGCACGAGCGAGAGCAGGAACGGGATGAACGGCCCGATCACCATCACCGCCGCGGCGGAGATGGTGGACCAGAAGAGCAGCGCGGCGCCGCGGCGCATGGCGCGGACGTACGCCGGGTCGCAGAAGCGGAGGAGGTCGCCCTGCAGCGAGCGGGCGACCGAGGCGCCGCACTCGGGGCAGAGGCTCTCGGGCGTGAGCCCGCGCAGGCTGTAGCCGCAGGCGACGCAGGGGCGGTCGTCAACGATGGGCCCGAGCGCCCGCGCGCCCTCGTCGGGCGCATCAACGCGACGGATGGTGGGTTCGTCCCCGCTCGCCATGCGCGAGAGGGTAGCAGTGGGGGGTCAGGCGGGGGCGCTGATCGAGGGTTGGGCGGGCGCGGCGGTGCGCATGGCATTGGCGTGACGGCGCAGGCGACGGCGGAGGCGGAGGAGGAGCCAGAGCGCGGTCAGAGCGACGATGACCGTGAGCCATCGATAAAGACCGGCGGCCCCCGGCAATCCACCCATCGTCGGGATTCCGCTCAAGCGTCGCGCGAGCGCCGGCGCCGCGGCCGCGAGTCCGGGCAAAGGCGCGATCAGCGCGAACCACGCGCACGCGCGTGCGGCCTTGGCATCGCCGACGGCGTGGAAGACGCGCCGGACGAAGAGCGAAACAAGCACGAGCACGCACGCCTCGACAATCGGGCGAAAGGGATCGACGTACATGACCGTCCATGGAAGGCCGGGCGCGGCGAACGGTCCCGCCTGGACGCGTGCGATGAACGCGCGCATCGACAGCATGGCGGTGATCCAGAAGGCAACTTTCAGCGAGATGGACACGCGCGCGCCCCATCTCAGCCACGCCCACATCGAACCGGCCGCGATGCGATCCCTCCGCGTGATCAGCCATGATCCCGCCAACAGCGCCGCGAGGCCAACGCCCAGCAACGACTGCGACACCCGGTTGATCCAGCCCATCCGTGTGAACGCCTTGAATGGCGGCGGAACGCTCGGAGACGGCCACATCTCGGCTCTTCCGTCGCCATGGAATCGCACGACCCGGTGGACGGGTCCGGATGTTGGCAGCACGATCACGGTCACGGCGCGCTTCCGGCCCGTTTCCACCACGAGGCTTCGCTCGCTCGACACCAGCCCGGACGCAGACACCAGTTCTTCGCTGCCCCCGCCAAGCCACCGCAGCAGCGCTGATCGAGCGAGCACGATCGCGCTGGGCTTCGGGCGCGCCGGCAGCGTCTCCACTCGCCGCGCTCCTTCGCCGCGGCCTTCCGGGTCGTGCGTCGACGCCTCCCACCACACGCTCCCGTCATCTTCGACGTGCGACGTCACCGAAGAACCGTCGAAGAACGATCTCGTCGCGGTCATCCCCAGCCCGTCGTGCTCCAATCGGATGCGCACAACCTCCGGCCCTCGGAACCTCGCCTCGACGAGCGGCGGATCCTCACGCCCCCACACCGAGACGATCGGTTGCTCGTTCGATCGCAGCCTCCATAGAGCGCCCATCGTCCAGGTCAGCGCGTCTCGCACTCCGGCGCACAGGATCGCCACCACCAGCAGCGCCGCGCCGAGTCGCAACCGCGCGATGTGCTTCCGCTCGCCCGCGGCGAGCAGGCTCGGGAACATCGACCGCGCCACCAGCGCCCCGCACTCCGGGCACGCCCCGTCGCGCCGAAGCCCGCGCAGGTTGTACGAGCAGCCCATGCAGGGGCGGTCATCGGCGACGATGTCGCCGGTCCTGTGCTCCGTCGGCGTGAGTCCCGGAACGTCCACCGCGCTATCTCGCCGCCGCCGCGCCGCGCGCGTGCCCCGTCATCCCGCCGCCGACGACCGCGGGCGCGACCACGGTTGGCTCTGTCGCTGATGGCGCCGAGCCAGTCACACCGGGCGAGCCTCCAAGCCCGCGCGGCGCCGCGATGCCCGTGTTCTCGCCGCGAGCCACCACATGCCCCACCGCGCTCTTGAACATCGCCAGCCCCGGCGTGTCGCCCGTGCGCGCCCGCTCGTCCAACCGCGTCCAGAACGGGTGGTTCGCCCACTCCAGGTACCGCTCCGGGTGCGGCATGAGCCCGAAGATCGTGCCGCTCGCGTCGCAGATGCCCGCGATGTCGCCCTCCGAACCGTTCGGGTTGTCGCCGGGCGAATACAGAGCCGCCACCTGCCCGCTCGCGTGCAGCGCGGCGAGCGTCGCGGGAGAGTCCGCGACGAAGCGCCCCTCGCCGTGGGCGATGGGCAGCGCCATCGCCTCGGGGGCGTAGCCGGCGCGCGTCGGCCCGGCGAGGCTCTTCGTCCACACGCAGCGGGTGTTCGCGGGGACCTCGAAGCGCACCCACCGGTCGGTGAACCGAGCCGAAGCGTTGTCTGTGAGGGCGCACGTCTGCGCCGGCGGCGTGGCCGGCCACTCGCCCGCGCGTGCGGGGCCCGGCAGCAGCCCCACCTGCACGAGAATCTGGAACCCGTTGCAAGCGCCGATCATCGGGACGCCGCGCATCGCCGCCTCGCGCAGCGCCGGGTAGAGCCGCTCGCGCAGGTGCACGGCGAACACGCGCCCGCTGGCGACGTCGTCGCCGTAGGAGAACCCGCCGGGCAGGCCGATGAGGTCGTACTCGCGCAGGCGCGAGGGGTCGTCGATGAGGCGCCCGACGTGCACGAGGTCCGGCGCGGCGCCGGCGGCGTCGAACGCGCGGCGCATCTCCTCATCGCAGTTGGTGCCGGCGGCGCGGATGACGATGGCGCGGGGTCGGGTGCTCACGCGACCATCTTAGAACACCCGCGCGCCGCGGTGTTTGCGGCGTGAATGCTCGGGCCTCGTCGCCAAGTCACCAGTCCAGCGCGCCGGCCCATGCCTTGAAGAGGTCCGCCACCGGCGCATCGACGCTCTCGGCCGCCAGCGCCAGCCGCCCGGACCCGTTCGTCGTGCCGACGATCGCGTGCGGGATGTGCCTGATGACCTCGTGCAGCGCGGGAATGTTCTCCTTCGCCACCTCGAGCACGTACCGCCCCGGGGACTCGGAGAAGCACGCCGCGAACGCGTCGCCGGCCGCTTGACTCGACCCGGGCCCGGGCGCCGCCCAAGCGAGCGTGCGCAGATTGAGTTCGGCGCCCAGCCCGGGGCCCTCGCCCGGCAGCGCGCCGATGAGCATCTCCGCCACCGCGCACAGCAGCCCGCCGTCGGACACGTCGTGCGCGCTCAGCGCCAGGCCGCGCGCGATCGCCGCGGCGACCGCGCGCGCCGTCGCCGGGCCCAGCGCGAGGTCCGCCCGCGGCACGCGCGATTCGCCGCCCCAGAGCCCCTGCGCGTGCGAGCCGCCGAGCGCGTCCTGCGTTGGTCCCACCAGCACCAGCGCGCTGCCCGCGCGCTTCATGTCGCTCGTCACGCAGCGCGCCCGGTCGGGCACGATGCCCACGCCGGTGATCAGCAGCGTGGGGGGGATCTCGATGGTCCGGCCGTCTTCTGTCGTGAACTGGTTGTTGAGCGAATCCTTGCCGCTGACGAAGGGCGTGCGGTACGCCTTCGCCGCGTCGTAGCACCCTTCCGCGGCGCGCACGAGGCTCGCGAGGTTGCGAGCCTTCTTGCACGAGGGCCAGCAGAAGTTGTCGAGGATGGCGATGCGATCCGGGTCCGCCCCGACGCACACGAGGTTGCGCACGCACTCGTCCACCGCCGCGAGCGCCATGAGGTACGGGTCGGCCCCCGGCGTGTCCGGGTGCCCGATGCCCGTGGCCAGCCCCTGCGAGATCGCCAGCCCGCGAGGCGAGCCCGCGACAGGGCACAGCACGGAGCCATCTCCCGGCCCCTCGCCGCGCGCGCCGACCAAGGGCTTGATCACCGTCTTGCCCTGCACCTCGTGGTCGTACTGACGCACGATCCAGCGCTTGCTGGCGATGTCCGGGTGGGCGAGCAGTTGCAGCAGCGCCGCGCCGATGGTCGCGGGGCGTGCGCTCGTTCGCGCGGGCGCGGGCTCGGCGCCGCCGGTCGCCCACACCCCCCCGCGCCGCGGCGTCGGGCTGGCCTCGGGCAGGAACACGACCCACACGCGCCCGACTTCGTGGTCCACGCCCGCCGCGCCCTCGCGGAAGCGCAGCACGAGTTCCTTCGTCGGCGTGCCGAACTCGCCGAGCACGGCGCACTCGACCTGTTCCTCTTCGCAGATTCGGCGCAGCGTCGCGAGATTCCCCGTCGGAACCGCCAGCACCATCCGCTCCTGCGCCTCGCTGATCCACACCTCGGTGTACGACAGCCCCTCGTACTTCAGCGGCGCCTGGTCCAGGCGCACCGTCGCGCCGATCTCCGCGCCCATCTCGCCGATGGCCGACGAGAACCCGCCGGCGCCGCAGTCGGTGAGGCCCGAGTACAGCGGCCCGCCGTCCGCGTCGCGGGCGCGCAGGATGGCGTCGAGCGCCCGCTTCTCCTCGATCGCGTTGCCGATCTGCACGGCGTGGGCGAACTCGTCCGCGTGTGTGTCCGTCAGTTCCGCGCTGCTGAACGTGGCGCCGTGGATGCCGTCGCGCCCCGTGCGCCCGCCTACCGCGACGATCAGGTCGCCCGGCCTGGCCTTGCCGAAGATGCGGTCTCGCGGCATGACGCCCACGCACCCGCAGAACACCAGCGGGTTGCCGATGTACCGGTTGTCGAACGCCACCGCGCCCGACACCGTGGGGATGCCCATCCGATTGCCGTAGTCGCGCACGCCCGCCACCACGCGCGACAGGACGCGCCGCGGGTGCAGCGCCCCGCGGGGGAGGGGGCGAGGTGAACTCGGACCGCGTTCTTCCGAACGCGGCTCATTCGCGCCGAGCGGGGTTGCGCCGGGTTCGGTCCAGGCATCCGGGATCGCCACGCAGAACACGTCCGTGTTCGCGATGGGCTTGGCGCCCAGCCCGGTGCCGATGACGTCGCGGATGCACCCGCCGACGCCCGTCGCAGCCCCGCCGTAGGGCTCGATGGCGCTGGGGTGGTTGTGCGTCTCGACCTTCACGTTGATCGCCCACGCGTCGTCGAACGCGATGACGCCCGCGTTGTCCTTGAACACGCTGAGCGCCCAGTCGACGCCGTCGGCGATGAGTTCGAACGTCGCCGCCGCGACGGTGGACTTGAGCAGGTTGTGGATCGTGACCGAGCCGTCCGCGTTGAGGGTGTGCCCCGGGCGCCCGCGCCAGTCGATCGGGTCGGCGCCGCTACCTCCCGGGCCATGGCGATACGTGATCGTGCTCTTGAGCGTCTTGTGCACGCAGTGCTCGGACCACGTCTGGGCCAGCGTCTCGAGTTCGATGTCCGTCGGCTCGCGCCCCTGCGCGCGGTAGTAGTCGCGGATGGCCCGCATCTCGTGCGTGTCGAGGAAGAGGTGCGCCTCGCGCGAGAGGGCGTCCAGGGCGGCGTCGTCCAGGTCTCGCAGCGCGACGCGGGTCAGGCGGAACGGCCGAGCCTCGCCCCGCGGCAGCGACGCAGGGTGGTACGGCGCGCCGTGCGCACGCTGGATGACCGGGTTCGCCAGCAGCGCCGCCGCGGCGCGATCCGCCTCCGCGCGCGTCACGCCGGCGAGGTCAAACCGCTCGCCCGTCGAGACCGCCGCGTCCACGCCGGTGAGGGCGAGCACGGCTTCGCGGACCGTTTGTGCCGCGGGGTCCATCACGCCGGGCAGAGGGTGGACCTCGACCGTCTGCGAGCCCGCGGGCGCCGCGGACGCGCCCAGCACGCCCCGCTCGACCACCGGGTTCACCAGCAGCCGGTCTCGCACCGCGGCCACCTGCTCGGGCGTGAGCGCGGCCTCGATGAGGTAGACCCGCGCCGAGCGCACCGCCCCCGTGCGCACGCCCATCGCGGCGGCGTCGCGCCGCAGCGCGTCGTCCCGCGCGTCCGCGCGCCCCTCGCGCACGAACACCTCGATGCGATGCACACCCACCGACCCCGCGACCGTCGATCCTGCTGGCGCCATGGTTCGATGATACGAGACCCGGCGCCCCGTTCCGTCCGCGTGCGCCCCGTTAGACTCCCCGCCCATGCCACCGGGAGAATCGCGCCCGCACGTCCTGCTGTTCACCGACGGCGCCTGCTCGGGCAACCCCGGGCCCGGCGGGTGGGCCTACATCCTGCGCCACGACGCGTCGGGCAAGTCGCGCGAGGCCTGGGGCGCCGAGCCCGACACCACCAACAACCGCATGGAACTCATGGCCCTCATCCAGGGCCTCCGCGCCGTCACGCGCTCCAGCGAGGTCGACATCTACTCCGACTCGCAGTACGTACTGAAGGGCCTCAAGGAGTGGCTCGACCAGTGGAAGAGCCGCGGCTGGCGCACCGCCGACAAGAAGCCCGTCAAGAACGAGGACCTCTGGCGCATCCTCGACGACCTCCGCGACCGCCACACGCTCCGCTTCCACTGGGTGCGCGGGCACGACGACCACCCCGAGAACGAGCGATGCGACAAGCTCGCGGTCGCCGCGCGCGAGCGCATCGCCGGCGTGCGCCGCGTCGATCCCGGCGACCCGACGGGCGAGCAGGACTTCGTGTGACCGATCGGCGCCGGCGCCCCGCGGGTCAATAACCGTAAGCGATCCCCCGCGCAACCCGCCTCGCCGGATCGACCCGTCGAGCGCTCATCGAGCCGGCGCCGGATGTCGAACGGCCCCCCGATCGCGAATTCGATGCTTGGGGCATGAAGGCAGGCACACTCATCAAGTTCACCCTCGGTCTCGGCAGTCTCGCCTACAGCGCGTGGCAGTTGCCGCAGCTGATGGACAAAGTGCAGGGCAAGGGCGGCGCCGGCCCCGGGGGCGCAGGGGGCGCCGCGGCGCTGCTGGGCGCGATATCCGGGCAGCCGGGCCAGCCCGCGAACCCCATGCTCTCGCTCCTGGGCGGCGCGCCGCAGGCGCAAGCCGCCAAGCCCGCGCCGGCCCCACTCGAGCCCGCAACGCCGGACGATCTCGTCGTCTTCTCGGCGGGCAAGTCCCTGACGCCCGAGCAGCGCGCGAAACTGCTCAAGGACGCCGCCACGAAGGCGCCCCTGAAGCCCGGCGCACCTTCCGCGACGCCAGCGAAGAAGAAGCCGGGTGAGAAGGTGTCCACCGTGCGCAAGCCCGCGGGCGCCGGCGTCAAGCCCGGCGATGACCCCCTCGCCGGCGTGGACGAGCAGGCCCTCGTGGACATCACGCGCCAGTTGCAGGACGAACTCGCGAAGTCGAAGAAGCCCTGAGCGCGCCGAGCGAGCGCGCCGCGCACCCGCCGACGCTCAGTCGCGCGCACGCACCGGGCGCTTCGCCTTCGGGCGCCAGCGCAGTCCGTCGCACGTCCACAGCAGCGAGAGCGCCCCGCTCAGGCGCGGCGGCAGGAGGGCGCGGATCACCCCCCGCGCGATCGGCCTGCCCAGCAGCAGCCCCGCCGCCATCGACAGCATCAGGACGCCGATCGTCGCTCCCCAGATGGTCGGCCCCAGCAGGCGTTCCGCCAGCTCGCGCACCTCGAGGCGCACGCCCGAGCGGATCTCCAGCCACCGCTGCCAGCAGAAGAACGCGCACAGCAGCGCCGGCGCGATCGTCACGAACACCAGGCGCGACCGCGACATCCCCAGCAGCGCCGCCGCCATCGCCACCCCGAAGCAGAACGCCGCCACCGCGCCCGTGAGCCAGAACGGCAGCGCGTCAGGCAGCACGGCCGTCCTCCACGGCGCCGCGCGCGCGATCAGCGCCCGCTCGTCCTGTTTCGCCAGCCACTCGGGGCTCACGCGGTCCCACATCGAGGGCCCGCCTGGGCGCGCCGCGCGCGCAGGGTCCGCGCCGATGTCCGCGTCCTGGATCTTCGCGATCGCGTCCCCTGCCGTGTCCACCGGCCCGTCCGCCGACGCCATGCACACCGCGAAGCCCAGACCGCTGGACGCAAAGAGCGCCCCGAGCAGCACGAGCAGGTACAGCCCGGCCGCCATCGCCGCCCACCGCGCCGTCCACCGTCCCAGCGCCGGGTACTCCTGTAGCGAGGCGACCCCGCCGCACTCCGGGCAGCGCACGATCAGCAGGCCGTAGTGCCCCTCGCGCACCACCTGCTGGCCCGACAGGTTGAACGAGCAGCCGACGCACGCCCGCTCGCCGCAGAGAATTGCGGTGCGCCGCTCCCCGGCCTCGTCGCCCGGCGCCGTTGCCCCGACATCCCGATCCGCGCCGCTCAGCATGTGCCCGCCCTCCCAAGCCTCGCGCGAGCGAGCGCCTTCCGCCACCGTCTCGACCGCCGCTTCGCGAACGACGCGCGCAGCGCAAGGCCCAGCGGCAGGCCCAGCCCCATCGCCGCCGCCGTCGCGTACGCGACCCATCCGAGTTCCCACGCGACCTCGCGCCCCACCACGGGCGCCACGACCCATCGCGCGCCGACTGCGCGCCCGACGACCGGCGCCAGCGCCGCGACCGCCGCGTCGCCCAGCACGATCACGCACGCCAGCGCCCCGAACGCCGCCACCGCGCGCCACGGGCGCCAGTGGGGGAGCATCCCCACGACCCACGCGCCCACCCAGAACCCCGCCCCCGCAGCCCCCAGC
>CAYVSR010000005.1:0-24083 GCA_964453125.1 uncultured Phycisphaeraceae bacterium
CCCGGCGCCGCGGGCGTGCGCACCGCGGGCCCGCTCGCGCGCCGCCACCCGTCGCTGCTCGCGCCGGCGCCCGCGCGCCCCGGCACACCGCCCGACGCCGACGCTTCGCGCGCCGATGTCGCCCCCGCGAACGCCGACGCCGTCGCGCTCGCGAGCGCCGCATCGCTTCCCCTCCCACCCGGCTCGGTGATTCTCTCGGTGAACGACACACCGGTCGCGTCTTTCGAATCGCTGCGCGAGGCTCTCCGCAAGGCCACGACCGATGCGGCCCGCGCCGGCGCCAGCGCGACGGTCTCGCTGCGCATCGCGCTCCCGCTCGAATCGGGCTCGCAGCCGGCGCCTCAGGAAACGCTCGCCTGGGCGCTCACGCCCGACGCCGTGGGCGCGCTCCACGCGCTGGGCTGGCGCTCGCCCGTCGATCAGTCCTTCTTCGAACTCGCGCGCACCACGCTCAAGGCCGGCGGGCCGGTGGGCGCCGTGGTCATGGGTGTGCGCGAGACGCACCGCGTGCTGATGACCACCTACCTCACCTTCCGTCGCCTCGTCGAGGGCTCGGTGAAGGTCGAGCACCTCAAGGGCCCCGTCGGCATCGCGCACCTGGGCACCATGCTCGCCTCGCAGGGGTTGCTGCACCTGCTCTTCTTCCTGGCGTTGATCTCCGTCAACCTCGCAGTGGTCAACTTCCTGCCCTTCCCCATCGTGGACGGCGGGCAGTTCGTCTTCCTGCTGGTCGAGGCAATCACGCGCAGGCCCGTCTCCGCCGCGATCCAGCAGGCCGCCATCATGGTCGGCGTCGTGCTCATCGGCCTGATGTTCGTCGTCGTCACGTTCAACGACGTCTCGGGCCTGATGCGCTGAGGCTCACTCCCCCTCGCCCGCACGCCCGCTCGTGTAGTTCGGCGATTCCTTCGTGATCACGATGTCGTGCGGGTGGCTCTCCACCATGCCGGCGCTCGTCGTTCGCACGAACCGCGCCTCGCGCCGCATCTCATCGATCGTGCGGCAGCCGAGATACCCCATGGCGCTCCGCACGCCGCCGACCATCTGGTACACGAACTCGTTGAGCGGCCCGCGGTAGGGCGCCAGCCCCTCGACGCCCTCGGGCACGAACTTCGGCGCCGCGCCGCCATTGCCTCGCCGCTCGCCGCGCCCGCTCGGGCTGCCGCGAGTCTCGCCTGCCTTGAGTTTGTCCGCCTGCCCGTAGCGGTCGGCGCTGCCGGCGCCCATCGCGCCCTCGCTGCCCATGCCGCGATAACTTTTATATCGGCGCCCGCGCGAGATCACCAGCTCGCCCGGGCTCTCGTCGAGCCCCGCGAACAGCGACCCCATCATCACGCTGCTCGCCCCCGCGGCAAGCGCCTTGGCGATGTCCCCGCTCTGCCTGATCCCGCCGTCCGCGATCACCGGCACGCCGCGCTTCTCCGCCACCGCCACCGCGTTGAACACCGCCGTGACCTGTGGCACGCCCACGCCCGTCACGATCCGCGTCGTGCAGATGCTTCCCGGCCCGATGCCCACCTTCACCGCGTCCGCCCCCGCGTCGATCAAGTCGCGCGCCGCCTCGCCCGTGGCGATGTTGCCGGCGATCACGTCCACCTTGTGCCTGCGCTTGATCTCCCGCACCGTTTTCAGCACGTTCTCGCTGTGCCCGTGCGCGGTGTCCACCACGATCACATCCACCCCCGCGCCGATCAGCGCCTCGACGCGCTCGTACTGGAGCACGCCGACCGCGGCGCCGCAGCGCAGGCGCCCGCGCCCGTCCAGGTTCGCGCGCGGGTACTGGGCGAGGCGCTCGATGTCGCGCATCGTCACGAGACCCGCGAGGCGCCCGTTCTCGACGAGCAGCAGCTTCTCGACCTTGTTCTTGTTCAGAATGCGCGCCGCCTGGTCGAGCGTCGTGCCCGCCGGCGCCGTGACCAGTTTCTCGCTGGTCATCACGTCGCGCACGGGGGTGCGGTCGTCCTCGATGAACTTGAGGTCGCGCGTGGTCAGGATTCCCACGGCACGTCCCTTGCCGCGCTGCGCGCCCCCGCCCGGGCCGCTCTTGCCGTCCCCCTCGATCACCGGGAAGCCCGAGACGTTGTACCGGCGCATGAGTTCGCGCGCATCGGCCACGGTGTCGCCGGGCGTGAGGGTGATGGGGTCGGTGATCACGCCGTTGGCGCTGCGCTTGACCTTCGCGACCTCGCGCGCCTGCGCCTCGGCGCTGAGGTTCTTGTGGATGATCCCCACGCCCCCCTCGAGCGCCAGCGCGATGGCCAAGGCGCTCTCCGTCACCGTGTCCATCGGCGCCGAGACCAGCGGGATGTTCAGCCGGATGTTGCGAGTGAGGCGAGTGCCCGTGTCCGCGTCGCTGGGCAACACCGAAGACCTGCGCGGCACGAGCAGCACGTCGTCAAACGTGAGCGCCTCGGCGATGATCTTCTTGGTGACATCGACGCGCCCGCCCCCCCGTGCCACGGACTTCGGCCTGGCGAAGTCCGTGCCTGCCTTCGCAGACGTGCTACCCCCGCCCGGCGAGCGCGTGGCGCGGGTTCCGAGAGGCTTGGGTTGCGTGGTCGGGGCTTTCCGCTTGCGTGTTTGAGCCGCCATCGGACGATTGTGCGCGAGGGGGGGGCGGGCGTCAATTCTGCGGGTGGTTAGGCCGCTGCGGCTTCGCCACTGCAGCCAGGACCCCCGGGCAGGGGACCGATTCGCGACCCGTATCGCAACCGCGCTCGGCTGGCTGCGTACCGACTCACACGGCGCCCATCGCTTCGTGCGTCCGCCATTCCAGGGGCGTCGCCTTGCGGAGACCAGAAAATGTCCAGCTTTCGGACTTGGACGCTGCGCCGCGTCGCCCCCGTGATCACTGGCATCGCGGCGCTCGTATCGCGCGGAGGAGCGCAATGCCCTCTCGGCTGGGGGAGCGGGTTCGGCCCCGACGGACCCGGATTCGACGAATCGGTTGACTCGTTGGTGATCGGGGACATCGGCGCGGGAGAAGAACTCTTTGCCGCCGGGTACTTCAGGTCTGTCGATGACACCGCCGCGCATTTCGTTGCGAGATGGGATGGCGTGCGTTGGCGCCCCATGAGCGAGGCCCATGGCTTCGTCGGGCTCGACGCGCCGGCTTGGCGCTTGCACCTGCATGACGACGGCTCCGGGCCGCGGCTGTACGTCGGCGGCTACTTCGAGCACGCGGGAGGCGTCGCGACGCAAGGGCTCGCAAGGTGGGAGGACGATCACTGGGTGGCCGTTCCGTTCTTCCCGGGTCCGCTCGGCAGAGCCGACGTGTACGCGATGACTTCCGGCGCGATGCCGGGCGATCCGGGCCTCTATGTGTCCGCCTATCTCACGGATCAGGCGACCTACGCAGGCAACTTCGTGCGGCGACTGGACGGCGCCGAGTGGAGCGCCGTCGGCCCCGCGTTCGACCGCGCCCCGAACTCGCTCTGTTGGTTTGATGAGGGCGGCGGGCTTGCGCTCTACGCCGGGGGTGGTTTCAAACGAATTGGCACGGAGAACATTTCCGGCATCGCGAAGTGGGACGGCTCGGCATGGGTCCCTGTCGGCGTTCCCTCGGCTTCGGTCACGGTCGGCGCCATGGCGCCCGTCCTAATCGGCGGTTCTCGCCGCCTCGTCGTCGGCGGGCAGTTCGCGGCGATCGGCGGCGTCGCGGCGAACAACGTCGCGGCGTGGGACGGCGTCGCTTGGTCGCCGCTGGGCGCGGGCGTCCAAGGAACAACCAACTACAGGCCTCCGATCTGGTCCATGTGCGTTGTTCCCGGCGCGGTCGGCGATGTGCTCATCGTCGGCGGCGCACTCCAGTCGGCGGGCGGCGCGCCAGCCGCAGCGATCGCCTCGTGGGACGGGAATTCATGGAGTTCTCTCGGCGCAGGCATGAGCAACGATTCCGCGCGGCCGTTCGTGCTCGCCCTCGCGTGCGCCAACGGAACCACCTTTGCCGGTGGGTACTTCTCGCGAGCGGCTGGTGTTCGCGCTTCGAATATCGCCGCGTGGGACGGGAGCGCCTGGTCATCGCCCTCGGTCGAGCCGGGCGGCGACGGCCTCGACGGCTGGGTCGCGACGGCGGAGGCGCTCGAGGTCGACGGCGAATCGGCGCTGTACGTCGCTGGTGCGTTTTCGCATGCCGGGGCAGTCGCCACGCCTTTGGTTGCGAAGCGGCGACAAGGGGCGTGGGCAGCGGTCGGAGACGGGCTCTTCGGACCGATGAACTACCCCTCGCCATTCGACCTCTCGGCATTCGCGCTGACGACGGTCGAATCGCAGGGCGCCCGTCGGCTGTGTGTGGGCGGCGACTTCACCACCGGCGCTGGTGGCGTCGCGCTCAATGGCGTAGCGATCCTCGACGGGGGCCAGTGGAAACCGATGGGCTCGGGCGTGGACAGCGCCGTGTTCGCGATGGCGACCATCGACAGCGGGCCAGCGCGTGGCGTCTACGCTGGCGGCGCGTTCACGAAGGCTGACGGCCTCTCCATCGGCGCGCTCTCGATCGCCCGATGGGATGGCGCGCAGTGGCGGAGCGTCGGCACGGGGCTTAGCGGTCAGATCTACGCGCTCGCCACAGGCCTCGGTCCCAGCGGCCCGGTGTTGTACGCCGGCGGTGGCCTCGGCAACTCAAATCAGCCGTTCACGATTCGAACCGTCGCGGTGTGGGATGGCGCCGCCTGGGCCGCGGCGGGCGCCGACATCGCGGGCACGGCAAACTGCCTCGCCGTGGTGGACCTGGGATCAGGCCCTACGCTGTTCGCGGGCGGACGATTGGCGCTCGGGTCGGCGCCGGTGGAATGTTCGGTTGCGAGGCTCGACGGACAGTCATGGACGCCCGTCGGTTTCGCCAGCAAGGACGGCTTTCCCGGCATCCCGTTCGATGTGATGTCTCTCGGGATGGTCGAGTTAAGCGGGGAACGACAGCTCGTCGCCGGAGGGTTCTTCGACCGCATGGACGGCGTGCCGGCGCGAAACGTCGCACGATTAACTCGCGCCGGCTGGAGGCCGCTTGGCCATGGCACGCAGGGACCCAGCGACGGCGTGTTCGGCATCGCGCAGTTTGATGATGGCGATCCGACGGTCCGAGAGCCCGGGCTCTTCATCGCCGGACTCTTCACTGTAGCCGGCGACACGGCTTCTCGATTCATCGGCCGCTGGACCGCGCCCACCTCTTGTTGCGCAGGGGATCTGAACGGCGACAGCCGTGTGGACATGGCCGACCTCAACGAACTTCTCGGAGACTACGGCGGCGTCGGGCCGCTCGACGGCGATGCCGACGGCGATGGCGACGTCGATTTCATCGACCTCAACGTCGTTCTCTCAAACTTCGGCAGCGCCTGCTGATCCCGCGCTGAGCGAGCCCGCAAATCATCACGCCATCGCAGGCTGCTTCTTCACCCCGCCCGCCGCTCCCCCGCACGCCTTCTTCAGCGCCTCCGCCTTGTCCGTCTTCTCCCACGTGAAGGTCTCGTGGCCCGCGCCGGTCTTGCCGGGCGTGCGCCCGAAGTGCCCGTGCGTCGCGGTGGGCGAGTAGATCGGCTTGCGCAGCCCCAGCGTCTCGATGATGCCGCGCGGCGTCAGCTTGAAGTTCGCGCGCACGGCCTCGGCGATCTTCTCCTCGTCCGCCTTCGCCGTGCCCTGGCAGTCGATCAGCACGCTCGTCGGCTCCGCCACGCCGATGGCGTACGACAGCTGCACCTCGCAGATGTCGGCGAGGTCCGCCGCCACGATGTTCTTCGCGATGTACCGCGCCATGTACGCGGCGCTGCGGTCCACCTTGGTCGGGTCCTTCCCGCTGAACGCCCCGCCGCCGTGGCGCCCGCGCCCGCCGTAGGTGTCCACGATGATCTTGCGCCCGGTGAGCCCGGTGTCGCCGTGGGGCCCGCCGATCTCGAAGCGCCCGGTGGGGTTCACGTGCGTGATGATGTCGTCGCGCCACCACGAGCCGAGCACCGGCTTGAAGATGTGCTCGATCACCTGCTTCTTCAGTTCGGCCTGCCGGTCGTTCCACGTCTTGTCGTGCTGCGTCGAGAGCACCAGCGTGTGCACGCGCGTCGGCGCCGCGGCGGCGTCGCGGCTCTCGTACTCCACCGTCACCTGGCTCTTCGCGTCCGGCCGAAGGCCCTTGATGATCCCCTTCTCGCGCACTTCCGCCTGGCGCTCGACCAGGCGCTGCGACAGCTGGATCGGCAGCGGCATCAGTTCCGGCGTCTCGCGGCAGGCAAACCCGAACATCATGCCCTGGTCGCCCGCGCCCTCCTTGTCAACGCCCATCGCGATGTCGGGGCTCTGCTTCTTGATGCACTGCAGCACCGCCATGCTCTGGTAGTCGAACGCCATCGCCGGGTCGGTGTAGCCGATCCGCTCCACCGTCTTGCGCACGATGTCGTCGACGTCCACCCAGCCGGCGCTGAGGGTGACCTCGCCGCTGACCACCGCCATGCCCGTCGAGACCATCGTCTCGCACGCCACGCGCGCCATGGGGTCCTGCGCGAGCATCGCGTCGAGGATGGCGTCGGAGATCTGGTCCGCGACCTTGTCGGGGTGACCCATCGAGACGGACTCGGACGTGAACAGGCGACGGGCCATGCGGGCGCTCTCCAGGGTTCGGGTGGCATGCCCGCGTCCTCGCGGGCAAGGGGCCCAGCATCGGCCCTTTTGCTTTAGCCATTCATCCGGATATACGGATGAAGGACGGACGGGCAGCGTAGCCCGCCCGACCCGTTTCGGCAAGCCATTCCGCCCGGTTCACGCCCGGCTGCCGTCCGAGCGGTCCCGGCCCCCGGCCCTACTTCCCAGCCGTCGTAAACGTCGCCCGCACCGGGTCCAGCGGCCAGCCCGTCTCGCTCACGAAGCCGCTGCGATACACGCTGTTGAGCCCGAACGAGTACGCCTTGCCCGGCTCGAGTGTCACCGGCAGCGTGAACGTCTTGCCGTCCTCGCTGAAGCGGAACTGGCCGTTGGCCTTGGGCGTCTTGTCGGGCGAGCCGGTCACGGCACACGAAGTGCGGCGCATCGGGCGGTCGAACTCCACCACCAACTCGGTCGTCGCCGGGTCCACGCCCTCGGCGCCGTCGGCGGGGGAGATGCGCACTACCTTGGGCAGCAGCGCGAGGCGCTCGTTGATCGTCGCCGCTTCGTGCTCGAAGAACGCGACGACCCGCGGCATGAAGGCGTCGAGCGTCGGGTACGCCGCGCGGTCCTTCTCATACTCGCTGAGCAGCGTCGCGAGGTCGCGCGTCCAGAGGAAGCCGCGCCCGGTCTCCGCCGCGATCTGCTTCTCCATCTCGGTGGGCGAGCCGTGGGCGGCCATGAAGCGCACCGTGCACGCGCGGACCATCGACTCGTACAGCATTGTCATCGGCGTGCCGTAGGCCTGCGGCTTCAAGAGCGCCTCGCGCGTCGGGTGGATCTTTCGTGCCGCTGGCAGCAGGCCGGACGCGTGCCTGTCGACCAGCGGGTTGGTGTACGTGTGCGAGAACTCGTGCACGATGAGGCCCGCATCGCCCTCGTCGAACGTGGGCAGCCCCTGGGCGTCGAACTCAGATGCGCCGATGACGGGGCAGATCTCAGAGCGGCCGTCGGGGTAGCGGACGCTGACGCCGTAGTTCCCGCTCCCGTTGAGCAGCCCGACGATGGCGCCGAACTCGAGGCCGGGGGCCTGGCCGAAGAAGCCGTCGAGCCAGGCGCGGTAGGGGCGCGTGGTGAGCTGGTTGGCGAGGCGGCCCGCGGCCTGCGTGTAGTAGTCGGCGTGGGCGTCGAAGAACTCGGTCGCCTTGCTCTCGGCGACGAACGAGCGGAGGGCCTTCACGAAGCGCTCGGCGTCGGCGGGAGTCCAGCGTTTTTCGAGCGTGTCGCCGGCCTTGTCCCACGGGATCTTGGGCTCGAGGGTGCGGGCGTCCTTGAGGTGGACGGCCATGCTCATCACGGCGTCGAACCCGATGCCGCGGCTCTCGCGCAGGCTCTCGACGACCTTCACGACCTCGTGCCCCTTGAGCGGGCCGAAGCGGGCGTCGACCTCCTTGACGTACGGCGCGTTCGCGTCGGCCATGCGGTACTCGTCGGCGCCGGCGATGCGGAAGACGATCGAGAGCAGCTCGACCGTCTCGCTGATGCGCACGGGGATGGCTTCCGCCGCGCGGGCGCTGGCGCTCAGCGCGAGCGTGCAGGCGAGCAGCGCGAGGGCGATGAATCGACGCATCGGTGGCTCCGTGTGAGGGATGGGCGGTCGCGCCCGCCAGTATGCGCGCCGAGGGCGGCGCGCGCCGCGAGCGTTGCCCCTCGTTCGGAATCCCGCCGAGCCGATTGCCCCAAAAAGAACAGCGTCCGCGGTCCTGTGCTCCGCGGACGCATGTGGCAGGAATCTCCCCTTCCCGCTCGTTCTTCGGCCCGCGCCCGCGAAGGGCGAAGTACGGGCCACTTTCCGTTCCCGCTGGGAAAGCGGGGCGAGTCGTGTGAGGCAGAAGCGGCTCGTCTCGTTCGCGGGCGTTGGCCCGCGCGGCCCTCTCTCGTCTCTTCGTAGCAGCGACCCTTCGGGTTGCGGCTCACGCGGATTCCCGCGAAATGCCCCATTCCTGGGCATCATGCGCGTGCGACGCGCGCACGCGCAGCCCGAAAACGAAGACGCTCCCGCTCGGCGGTCGGAGGGCGAGGGACAAGCAGCCCGCCCAGTTGGGCCGCTCAGAACTTCGCCCTCCGAGCGCCGAGCGAGGCGCTCGACACTTCGGTGCGATCGGCGCGCGATCACGTGACGCGCCGACCCGTCTCTCTCGAATGGCTCGCCCAGGCGTCTACCTGTGGCGAACCTCGTTCTCCCGTTCCAGTCCCTTCGCCGGCGTCCCGCCTGCGGCGCCCCACGCCGATCCCCTCCAGGGCGGCGTGAGGGCCGTCGCGCAAACGGCCGGGTCGGGCTCTCTCTCCCCTGCAAACCCGGGCTCGGCCGGTGTCCGGCCGGACCCGAGGTCTTTCTCCCCCCAGACGGTCGCTCCCGCGTCGCGGCGGGTCTCTCTCTCGTTGTCCCCTCCGACGTCCTCTCAGCCCCGTCGGATGACGCTGAACAGAGAAACAACCCCCGTGCCAGACGGCACAACCCTCGTCGCCGGCCTCCAAATGGCCCATGGCAAGCCAGTCGATCGATATTTTATGATATTCAGCGATCTGAAATATGAGATTTCAGATTTGACGGACAAACAACCTTGGGCAATAATTTTGACTGATCCACGTGGAACACCCCTCTCACACGGTTGATGGCATGGCGATCGGCGTCGGGCTGCTGGCCCTCGACGGCGCGGGGAGGGTGTCGTGGGTCAACAAGCCCGCCGCGGACCGCCTGGGGCAATCAGTCGGCGCCGTGGGGGGCTTGCGGCTGGAGGCGCTCTTCGAGAGCGGCGAGACGATCGAGGCCCGGCTGAGGGAGGGGATGGAGGAATCCGGGCAGGGGTACGCCGCGGAGGCGCGGGCGGCGGGCGGCGGGGGGGTGGTGGACATCTGGGCAAGGCCCGCGCCGGATGGCGGCGCGCTGCTGACATTGGTGGACGCCGGGGCCCGGGTCGCGCTGCAACGCGAGCTGGCGCGCCTGCGCGAGGAACTGGAGCGCGCCGAGAAAGCGCGCAACAAGGTCTCGACGCTGCAGCGGGAACTCTCCGTCGCGGCCACGGCGCCCACGATGATCGGCAGCAGCGCGCCGCTGCGTCACGTGCTCGACCAGGTCGATCGTGTCGCGCCCACGGGCGCCACGGCGCTCATCCACGGCGAGACGGGTTCCGGCAAGGACCTCGTCGCGCGGACCATCCACGCCAAGAGCCCGCGCGCGGCGGAGGCGTTCGTCGCCGTGAACTGCGCGGCGCTGCCCGAGACGCTCATCGAGAGCGAACTCTTCGGGCACGAGCGAGGCGCCTTCACCGGGGCGGACCGCCAGCGCATCGGCAAGTTCGAACTGGCCGACGCGGGCACGCTGTTCCTCGACGAGATCGCCGAACTCTCCATGCCCGCGCAGGCGAAGCTGCTGCGCGTGCTGCAGGGCGGGCAGCTCGAGCGCGTCGGCGGCGCCGAGACGATCACGGTGGACGTGCGCCTCGTCGCCGCCACGCACCGCGACCTCGCCCGCCAGGTCGAGCGCGGGCGCTTCCGCGAAGACCTCTTCTACCGCCTCAACGTGTTCCGGATCGACGTGCCCGCGCTGCGCGACCGGCGTGAGGACATCCGCCCGCTCATCGAATTCCTGCACGAGCGCCACGCGCGGCGCATGGCGCGCCCGGTGGCGAAGATCAGCGACCGCTCGATGCGCCGGGCGCTGGCGTACCGCTGGCCGGGGAATATTCGCGAGCTTGAGAACGCCGTGGAGCGAGCGACGCTGCTCTACGACGGGGGCGAACTGGAGATCGAACTGCCCGAGAGCCCCGCGCCGGCGCCCGGGGGCGAGGAGCGGCGCGCGGGCAGCGCGAACCCCCAGAACCCGCGCGACGTGCTGCTGGACCTGAGCGCCGAGCAGCTGCAGCGCATCCAGATCATGCACGCGCTGGAGACGAGCGCGTACCGCGTGTTCGGCGAGGGCGGCGCCGCGAAGAAACTGGGAGTGAACCCGCAGACACTGTTGTCGCGCATGGTGAAGCTGGGGATCCCGCGGCCGCGGCAGATGCGCGGGGGGCGGGGGGCGGGTTGAAATGTGCGAGCGCGGTTGCAGGTCGAGCCCCCTCACCCGGCCGCCGGAGCGGCGGCCACCCTCGCCCACCAGGGGCGAGGGGGAATCACCTCACCAATGAGTGAGCCGCGGGGGGCGTTGCTCCCGTCGCTTCCGCTCGGAGCGCTGTTGATCTGAATGCCGCGCACGCGTGTCACGGATTGCCCCGGATCAACAGAGCCGGGAGCGGGAGCGACCGGACATTCCACGCGGAGCGAGAGCGCGAGCGCCCCGGCGCGGTCGATGACGATCGGGAGTGGTGACGCGCACGCACCGTTTGGTGGTCGTTGCTCCCGTCGCTGCCGCTCCGGGCTCTGACGATCCGTAGACCGCGCTCGCGGAGGTCGCGGCTCACTCGGTGGTTGATCGATGGATGGCGTGATGTCGGAGATCGCGTCGGCGGGGCTTGCCGGCCGGCCCCTCTCCTGTCGCTGCGCGACATCCTCTCCCCCGCTGCGCGGTGGAGAGGGGTTTGTCAGTCCGGGCACGCGCCGTGGTCGAGGCACCAGCGGAGTTCGGCGGTGGCGCCGGGCGTCGTGTCGGTCGCGGCGCCGAGGGGGCGGATGTTGAGGATGGGGAGATCGAGGTTGAGCGGGCGGGGTGCGCCGTGCGCGTTGGGCACGAGGTCTTGCGTGCTACGCCCTTCGCGCTGCGAGAGTGGCGGTGCGCTGCTCGCGCGGGCTGAAGCCCGCGGCTCTGATTCGTTCTGATACGCCGCGCTGACGCGAGCCAGCGTTTCTCGTTTGCCCGCGCCCGTCACGAGCACGGCGATGAAACGCGAGGCGTTGATCAGCGGCAGGGTCATCGTCACGCGGTCGGGGGGTGTGACGGTTGGGCCGCTGTTGATGCGCACGAGGCGGCGCGTCTCGCTGAGCGCGGGGGAGTGGGGGAAGAGGGATGCGGTGTGGGCGTCGGCGCCCATGCCGAGGAGGGTGAAGTCGAGGCGGTCCTTGCCGGCGCCGCGGGCGCCGAGGGTGGTGACGAGCTCGCGCTCGTAGGCGGTGTCGGCGTCGTCGTCGGTGGCGCGGATGGGGTGGACGTTGACGCGCGGGATGTCGGAGTGCTCGACGAGGATGTCGCGGATCTGCGCGAAGTTGGAGCGCTCGTCCTCGAAGGGCACGCGCCGCTCGTCGACGATCCATAGGTGCGTGCGGTCCCACGGGAAGGCGCGGCAGTCGGGGTCGATCATCAGGCGCTGGTAGAAGGGCAGCGGCGTCGAGCCGCCGGAGAGCGCGAGGTGCACGTCGCCGAACGCGCGGACGCAGTTGAGCGCGTGGATGAGCATGTCGGCGCTGAGCGCGTCGAAGAGTTCATCGACGGTTGGGCGAAGCGTGACCCGCCCGGGCAGCGGCGGGGGCGTCGGGTCGCGATGAAGGTCGTACGTCTCGGCCATGCGCGTGCTGCGTGCTGCGGGGGTGGGTCCTGCGTGCCGTGCGCTGAGCGCTGTGTCCTGCGTGCTGATGCACGGAGCGCTTCGTGCCTCAGTCCGAATCTGCTGCTTTGCTGTTCTGCTGCATTGCTGCTCTCCCGCGCTCAGAGTTCCGCCGGTTCCGCGTCGGCGGCGCGGGAGCGCGCGGGGCCGACCACGCCGCGTCGACGCGGGGGCTTGTCGTCGAGCGAGTCACGGAAGCACTTGACGAACTTGCTGGCGGCGGGGCCGAGGGTCATGGCCTCACACTCGGCGAGGCGGTCGAGCAGGGGCCTGCCGCGGGCCGAGCGGTACATGATGCGGAACGCGTCTCGCACCTGGAGGCGGTCCTCATGCGAGATGTTCGGGTTGCGCCGCAGGCCGACGCGATTGAGGCCCGCGACGATGTTGTTGGGCGCCATGAGCATGACGAACGGGGGCGCGTGCATCGAGAGCCCCGCGCCGCCCTGGAACATCGCCATGTCGCCCACGCGGCAGAACTGGTGGACGTTGGTGAAGGCGGACATCACCACGCCGTCGCCCAGGCGCGTGTGCCCGGCGATGGAGGCGTAGTTGACGAGGATGCAGTTGTCGCCGACGACGGCGTTGTGGCCCGCGTGAGCGCCGACCATGAAGAAGTTGCCGTTGCCGATGATGGTGGGGGGGATCGACTCGGGGTCGGCGTCTTTCGGGATGGTCGAGCGCGAGATGTTGGCGTACTCGCGGAAGATGTTGCGGTCGCCGACGACGAGGCGCCCGGGCTTCGATTCGTTGAACGCTTTGTCCTGCGGGTCGCCGCCGAGCACGGCGAAGGGGTGGAGCAGGTTGTCCTCGCCGAGCGTGGTGTTGGCCCAGACCACGCTGCCGTGGCGCAGCACGGTGCGCGCCCCGATCACGCAGTTGGGCCCGACGCGGCAGCCGGGGCCGATGTCGGCGCCGGGGTGCAGGACGGCGGAGGCGTGGACGTCGGCGCTGGGGTGGATGCGCGCCGGGCCGTCGGGTTTTGGCGGGGAATCGTGGGCGGGTGACACGGCGCGAGTATAGAGGGGAGAAGAAGGGACCGAGGCATCGAGGCATCGAGGGAGCGGGGAGCCGAATACGCCTCTCGCGTGGATCGCCTCGTCGGTCTCTGACCGACGAGACGTTTCACGGCGCCCACGCAACAACTAACGCGCCAGCGCGTCCAGGCGGGCGCCGGGGCCCGGCGACGTTCGCGCCGGGTCGCACGAGAGCGCGATCGCCGTGAGGTCGTCGATCTGGTGCAGCGAGCCGGGCTGCTGGTCGAGACGCTGGGCGAGGTCGGTCATCGCGGCGTCGAGGGGGAGGCCGGAGCGCGCATCGGCGGCGAGCGTGGCGAACTGGCTGAGGTAGTGCGTGGTCGGCGTGCGCCTGCCGTAGGCGTCGGCGCCGGCATCGGGGAAGGCGGTCTCGAAGCCGTCGGTGTAGAGCAGGAGCGAGTCATCGGGCTCGAGGGTGAACGAGGTCTGCTGGTAGACCTCTTCGGCGAACACGCCGAGCAGGCCGCCGGAGGTTTCGATCTTGTCGGTCTCGCCCGAGGCGCGGAAGCGGAGCGGGGGCGGGTGGCCGGCGCCGGCGATGGTGACGGAGCGGTCGCGGACGTCGATCACGCCGTAGACCGCGGAGGCGAAGCGTGCGGACTCCCCCTGCTGTCGGATGAGTTCGATGTTGAGGCGTGTGAGGGCCTCGGCGGGGGGCACGAGGCGGTAGGTGGAGCCGGTGATCTCCTTGGTGGGCAGCGACTTCTGGATGACCATGGTGAGGAGCGCGGCGGGCACGCCGTGGCCGATGACGTCGGCGAGGAAGAAGCCGGCGTGGTGCTCGTCGAGGCGGATGACGTCGTAGATGTCGCCGGAGACGTAGCCGGCGGGGCGGAAGAAAACGCCGAAGTCGAGGCCGCCGAAGGCGGGGAGCGTCTTGGGGAGGAAGTCGCGCTGCACGAACGAGGCGAGCATGAGTTCCTCGGAGAGGCGCTCCATCTGGGCGCGCATGCCGTTGCTGAATCGTCGGTTCATGGCGAGTTCCTGGACTGCGGCGTCGACCGCGGGCTGACGCTGCGCGAGCGTGCGGAGGGTGGCGGCGTTGGAGGCGGGCTCGTCGTCGATGCGCGCGAGGAAGACGCCCTCGCAGGCGAGGCGTTCGAGGCGCGCGATGGCGGCGTCGTCGGCGAGCAGGAAGAGCGCGGGGATGTTGCGCTCGAGGAGGCGGTCGGCGAGGGCGGGGGCGAGGGCCTCGGCGTCCTCGGTGTGAAGGAGCGCGAGGACGGCGCCGCCGGCGGAAGGCGCGGGGTCGAGCGCGAGTTCGGCGAGCGTGGCGACGCGGAGGGCGGGCGCGGGCGCGCCGGCGGGCCAGCGGTCGGCGACGGGGCGCCAGTGCAGGGCGTGCGCGGCCTCGATGGAGACGTCGTCGACGGCGGCGAGTGTGATGGGGATCGTTCGCATTCGCCGGCCGGTGGCTCCGTTTCCGGGCGTGCGCGCGCTGGCGCCCGGTCGGGAGGGGATCGGCTCAGCGGGCCCTGCGCTTCAACGCTTCGGCGTCGAACCGGATCAGGTCCCCCACCTTCACGCCGAGTGTGTCGAGCGTTCCGGCGGCGACCTCCAGCGCGAACTGGGCGGGGTAGCGGGAGGAGTACTTCTTGAGGCGGGCCTCGTACTCCTGGAGGGGCTCGTTCTCGGCCCTCGGGGGCTCGGTGGCCATGGTGTGCTTGGCGAGCACGCGCCCGGCGCCGTCGAGGAAGGCGATGTCGATCGGGATGACGCAGTCGCGCATGACGAAGGAGAGTTCGGAGGGGTAGGGGAAGACAAAGAGCATGCCGCCACGCGCGGCGAGGGCGGTGCGCCCGCCGAGCCCCTTGATTCGAACCGAATCGTCGAGCGCGACCTCGATGGTGAACTTCTCGGAGCCGACGGTGACCGGCGTGGTCTCTGGCGCGGGCGAAGCGGGCGCGGGCTTCTTGGGGTCCGCGGGCGCGGGCTGCGAGGGTGGCGAGGCGCTAGGCGGGGGAGGCGCGTCGGGCTTGTCGTCCGCCTTGGAGTCGCACGCGCCGAGCGGGGCGAAGCAGAGGGCGATGATCAGCGCTCGAGAAGCCATGCGTCGTCCTCGGGTGTGAAGGTGACGGGGGAGCGGGGAATGGTAGAGAGGTCGAGCGCCGAGGCGAAGTCGGGGGCGGAGAGGCGCTCGTGCGGGCCCATCCCGCACCAGCGCCCGAGAAGCGCGAGGACGCGCTCGGGGGTCGCGCCCTTGTCGGCGTAGTAGGACAGGCGGGTGTCGCCGTGGCGCTTGGCGAGGCGGCGCCCGTCGGAGCCGACGACGAGGGGGAGGTGGCAGTAGGCGGGCTCGGGCCAGTAGCCGAGGGCGCGGTAGAGGAGGAGTTGGCGCGCGGCGGAGTCGAGCAGGTCGTCGGCGCGGACGACGTGCGTCACGCCCTGGCGGTGGTCGTCGACCACGACGGCGAGCTGGTAGGAGGGCTGGGCGCGCTTCGTCCAGAGCACGAAGTCGCCGATGGTGTCGAATGGGCAGCGGCGCTGGGGGCCGGCGAACTCGTCGGTGAACTCGACCACGCCCGCGGGCGCGGGGCGCGTGATGAGGCGCCAGTTGGTCGCGGCGGGGTCGAAATCGTGGGGCGTGTCGAAGCCGAGCGGGCGCAGCGAGGGGGGGAAGCGGTTCTCGGCGCCGATGGGCTCGGGGTCGGCGGGCGATCGCGCGCCGGCGTGGATTGTGGGCGCGTCGTGCGGCGCTGATGCGGCGGCGTCGATCTCGGCGCGCGTGAGTTCGCACGGGTAGGCGAGCGCCCGGGCGCCGAGGGAGCGCATGGCGAGCGCGTGCGGGGCGAGATCGGTCGACTGCACGATGGGGCCGTCGTCCCAGTCGAGGCCGAGCCATTCGAGCGTGCGGACGCAGTCGTCGATCGCGCCGGGCTTGACGCGCGGGCCGTCGATGTCCTCGATGCGGAGGACGATGCGCCAGCCGCGCCGGCGCGCCAGCGCCCAGGTGACGAGGAACGTGCGCGCGTTGCCGAGGTGGAGCGCGCCGGTGGGCGAGGGCGCGAGGCGGGTTGTGGGGGTCGGAGGCTGCATCTCAGGCGGGCCTGGGGAGGGGCGTGGCTTGGCGCGCACGGTATCCTGTGCGGGCGCGCCGCCGGCGGATCAGCCTCCGGGCCGCGCGAGGAGCGACCGATGCCCACCGGCGTGAAGCTGACCGAGGCCGAGACCGAGGAGCGCCTCAAGGCTCTGCGCGAGTGGTCGCTCGTGAACGACGCCATCCAGCGGACGTTCCAATTCAAGGGGTTCATGGAGGCCATCGCGTTCGTGAACCGCGTCGCGGCGCTGGCGGAGAAGGCGGATCATCACCCCGACATCCTGATCCGGTGGAACAAGGTCACGCTGACGCTGAGCACGCACGACGCGGGGGGCATCACGCAGAAGGACTTCGATCTGGCGAAGAAGGCGGACGCGGCGGGGTGAAGGAAACGAAAAGCGGAAAGTGAACAGCGGAAATCAGGAGCCGCGAATCGCGCGGACCTTCATTTCCACTGTTCACTTTCCGCTTTCCGCGTTCTCAATCCTTGATGAACTGAAAGAACCCCTGCCCGGTGTGGCGGAGCTTGCCCTGCGCAACGAGTTCGGCCCAGACGGCGATGGGGAATTCGCGGGGGGGGATGATCGCGTCCACTTCGGCCTTCTTGCCCGAACTCATGGGGCCGTGGCCGAGGCGCGACTCGTGATCGAGGCGTGTGAGCTTGATGCGCTTCTTGAACGCCTTCATGGCGCTCTTGAGCGTCTCGGGCGGGATGGGGGCGGCGTCGCCGGGGGCGGGCGCGGGGTCCGGCGCGGGCGCGTCGGCGTTCATCGCTTGCCCTTGGACGGGCCCGCGAGTTCGTTGATCAGTGTGGCGAGGGCGTGCACGTCCTTCTTGCCCACGATGGCGGCGATGCGGGCCTCTTCGACCTTGGCGCGTCGGAGGGCGGCGTCGGCGGACTTCCAGAGTTTTTCGGCGGCCTTGTCGCTGGTGGCGACGAAGAGGTCGGACACGGTCTCGCTCAGTTTCTGGAGGGAGATGGTGTCGAGATTGTCGTAGTAACGGCTGACGATGCCGCGCTGGTAGCCGGAGAGATGCTGGCCCTTTGCCATGCGGTCAGCCCTCGTACCGGCCGACGACGAGCGAGACGTTGTGCCCGCCGAAGCCGAAGGTGTTGTTGAGGGCGTAGCGGACCTTGCGGTCGCGCGCCGTGTTGGGCACGAGGTCGATGTCGAAGCCGGGGTCGGGGTTGTGGAGGTTGATGGTGGGGGGCGCGAGGCCGAAGCGGATGGCGTTGATACAGGCGATCATCTCGATGCCGCCGGACGCGCCGAGACAGTGCCCGTGCATGGACTTGGTGGACGACATGAGCAGCTTGCCGCCGGCGCTCTTGCGCGCGTGGGCCTCGAAGACGGAGGAGACGGCGGCGACCTCGGCGGCGTCGCCCAGGGGCGTGCTGGTGCCGTGGGCGTTGACGTAGTCGATGTCGGCGGGGTTGAGGGCGGCGTGCTGGAGGGCCCAGCGCATGGCGCGGGCGGCGCCGCGGCCCTGCTCGTCGGGGGCGGTGATGTGCGAGGCATCGGAGGAGGCGCCGGCGCCGACGAGTTCGGCGAGAATCTTCGCGCCGCGCTTCTTGGCGTGGGCCTCGGACTCGAGCACGAAGAGGCCGGCGCCCTCGGCGAGAACGAAGCCGTCGCGGTCCTTGTCGAAGGGTCGGGATGCCTGCTCGGGGGCGTCGTTGCGTGTGGAGAGGGCCTTCATGGTCATGAAGGCGGCGACGCAGATGGGGGAGACGGCCGCTTCCGTGCCGCCGGCGATCATGACGTCCGCTTCGCCGCGCTGGATGATGTGCATCGCGTCGGCGATGGAGTGGCCGGAGGATGCGCAGGCGGTGGCGTGGGCGGTGGAGGGGCCCTGCAGGCCGAAGCGAATGGAGACCGTGCCCGCGCATGAGTTGACCATCAGTTTCGGGACGGTGAAGGGGCTGATGCGGTCGGGCCCCTTGGTGTGCAGGAGGAGCACGCCGTCTTCGATGGTGACGATGCCGCCGACGCCCGAACCGATGACCACGCCGCAGCGCGTGGGGTCCTCGACCTTGGTGAAATCGAGGCCGGCCTGCTCGACGGCCTCGCACGCGGCGGCGAGGCCGAGCTGGGCGACACGGTCGAGGCGCCGGGCCTCGCGGTGGTCCATGCGCGAGCCGGGGTCCCAGTTGCGGACCTGACCGGCGATGTGGACCGTCCAGCGGTCGGACCACTTGTCGAACTCGGGGCCGGTGATGCGTGAGATGCCCGAGCGGCCCGCCACCATCGCGTCCCACGTCGACGAGGCGTCGAGGCCGAGGTTGGTGATCGCCCCCATGCCGGTGACGACCACGCGCGGCCGATGGGCGCCCGGCCCACTCATGCGGGCACGCGCGTCAGGCTGGGCGTGTGGTGGCGGGGTCGCACGGGGCGTGCCCGGTCAGGACTTCTGGGCCTGCGCCTGCTTGATGAACTCGATCGCCTGGCCGACGGTCTGGATCTTCTCCGCCTGGTCGTCGGGGATGGAGGTCTCGAACTCGTCCTCGAACTCCATCACGAGTTCGACGGTGTCGAGCGAGTCGGCGTTCAGATCGTTGACGAACGAGGTGTCCCGGCTGATCTCAGCCTTGTCGACGCCCATCTGCTCGGCGACGATCTCGATGACCTTGGCTTCGATCTCTTGTTCGGTCACGGTCTGGTCTCCGTTGGTTGGGAAGCCGGGGGTCTGGCCTACTCCGGCCGCAAGTGGTCCGGTGGCGGCCCCCAGGGCGGGCAGAGCCCCAGTCTAGCGGAAGACGCCCCCTCCCAGCAACGCCCCCGGCGCCGGATTGTCGCGGGGCGTGCGGGCGGCGCCGCGGCGTATCGTGCCCCACATGAGCCAGACACGCGCATCGGTCGTTCCGGACGGGGGCTTGGTGTTCAGCGAGCGGGGCCCCGAGCCGGTGGGGGCGTACCCCCACGCGCGCCGGGTGGGAAACCTGCTCTACGTCTCCGGCATGGGCCCGCGCAAGAAGGGCGTCAAGGGCATCCCCGGCGTCACGATGAACGACCGGGGCGAGGTCACGGGGTACGACATCAAGGCCCAGTGCGTCGCCCTGTTCGAGAACATCAGGGTCATCGTCGAGGACGCAGGATCGAAGTGGGAGAACATCGTCGACGTCACGACGTTCCTCACCGACATGAAACGCGACTTCGCGGCGTACAACGAGGTGTATGCGGAGTGGTTCGGGAGCGTGAAGCCCACGCGGACGACCGTCGAGGTCACGGCGCTGCCGACGGCGATTAACATCGAGATGAAGGTGATCGCGACGATCGGGTAGGCGGATCAGTCGCGATCAGCACGCGCCGCCGAAGGACGCGAGCACGAGGTTCAGATCGGCGAAGTTCGTCCCGCCGTCCGTGTTCGCGTCGCCGCGGACAAGGCCGGGCTGGCCGCTCGCGCCGAAGTTCGACAGGACCTCATTGAGGTCGGCGAAGCTCACGGCGCCGTCGCCGTTGAGATCGGCTTCGCAGGTCGGGGTCGCGCGCACAGCGAGCGTGATGCGCTGGCAGACGGCGGGCTCCGCGAGGGTGTCGATCTCGATGCGTGGCGGGGGCGCGACCATGAAGTCGCTGCCGCTGTCGAAGCGCACGGGCGCACCGCCGTCGATCGAGAGGTCGGCGAACAGGCGCTGGGCGTTCGCGAAGCCCCCGACGCTGTATTCGCCGACGCCGGAGATCGTCCGCGGCACGGGCGTCGCGACGACGGACCATTGCAGGACGTAGGCGTCGAACGTGAACAGGATGCCCTCTTCTTCGCGGGGGATCAGCGTCCATCGGCCCTGCATCGGGCCGCGGATGATGAACGGCGGGCAGGCGCAGGGCGGCAGGCAATGCTCGTGGACGTACTCGCTCTGGGCGTCGAGGCGGAAGATGAGCGCGGCGCCGGCGGACGCGGGCGCGGAGAACGCGCAGACAGCGAGGAACGATGGCGCAACCGTGGAGAACATGGGTCGCCTCCTTCTGGGTGGTGACGGTCCGAGCGGTTTCATTGCACGCCGTCGGGCGCACGGGGTCAAGCGCCGGCGAAGGAACATCCGAACGAACATCGGGCGGAAAGTTGGCGGCGCGTCAGCGCTTTGTTCGCATGCCTGGCGCCTCGTCAATCGTGCGCAGGACGGCACGAACGGGGCTCGCATCGAACCCGACGAGCCTGAGCGGCAGAGCGACGAGTTCGTACCTGCCGTCGGGCGCGTTCGAGAGGTCCAGCCCCTCCAGGATCGCGATGTCGTTGAGCAGGCAGGCGGCGTGCGCCGGCAGGTCCTTGCTCTCGAAGAGGTCCACGCTCGGCGTGTCGATGCCGATGAGGGCAACGTTTCGGCGCGCGAGGGTGTCGATGAGGTCCGGGTCGAACGCGGCGAAGTCGGCGTTCCACTGGTTGGGGTCGGGGTAGGAGTTGGTGCGGAAGAGCACTCGCTTTTCGGTAAGGCTCACGCCGTGGGGCAGGTCGGCGAGGCCGAAGCGTGCGCCGCGCGCGACGTTGATGGTCACCACCTGGCAGGGTCCGAGGTAGCGCTCGAGGGGGCGAGTCTCGATGGTCTCGCCGTCTTTCGCGTAATGCGAGGGGGCGTCCGCGTGGGCGCCCAGGTGCACGGTGGCGCGGAGCGTGCTGAGGGTCACGCTGTCGCCGCGCGCGATGTCGCACAGGACCTCGCGCGAGATCGCGGTGTCGCCCGGCCAGACGGCGAGCGCGGGGGTCACGGCGGGGGTGATGTCGATGATGGCCATGGCGGTGGGCGCTCGGGGCGGGCGGGCGGCGCGCTTCCTGGCGTGCGTCCCGGCGGCGTGGTGTTCGTGGGGTCGGAAGCCTACGGCGCCGGGGTGGGCGCGGCCTTCGAGCCGCGCGCCATCTTCGCCCACAGCGCGATCAGCAGGATCGCCCCCGCCGCAAGAAGGTCGAGCCCGATGACGCACAGCGCCGCCTGCCAACCCGCGGTGAGCGTGGCGCCCGGTGTGGTGGGCGACGAGCCGAAGAACCACGCCGTTTCCTTGAAGAACGCGGCGGTCGCGGGGTCGGACGAGAGCGGTGCGCCGCGCCCGATGGCGTGCTGGCCCAGGGCGACCCCGCCGTACGCGTACCTCCCCACCGCCATGCCGCCAACGGCGCCGTAGCCAGCGCCCATGCCGCCGATGGCGAGCGCGCCCACCGCGCAGCCGCCGGCGGAGAGGCCCGTGCCGGCGGCGAGGCCTCCCGCGGCGGTGACGAGCCCGAGGCTGACGCCGCCCATGGTGAACCCGCCGACGGACATGCCGCCGAACGCGACGACGCCGACGGACACGCCGCCGATGGCGATGCCGCCGTAGGCCTGGTCGCCCATCGCGATGAGCGCCTTGGCGCGTCCCTTGGTCTCGCCGCTCAGAAGGTCGGGGCCGAAGGCGATTTGCAGGACGGGCAGCCCGAAGACGTGAATGGGCGAGGTGTACCGACGGCTGGTCGGTCGGCCGAAGCGGGGCGAGCCGCGCACGAGGCATTCGACCAGCGGCGTGCCGCACTCGGGGCAGACGGACGTCGCCACGGCGCCGGCGAGCGCGTAGCCGCAGACGCCGCAGTACGGCTGCCCGGGGATGGGCGCGGGTCGCGGAGTTGGGGCTGGGGTCGAGTCGGTCATTCGCGGCGCCTCGAAGCGCCATGATACGGCGTGAGCGTCGTGCGCTCAGACGTGCATCGCGCGGGCGATGAAGAAGACGATCGCGCCGAGCGCCGCGCCCGCGAGCACGCCGCCGATCGCGAGCAGCGCGAAGCGGCGCAGGCGAGCAAGGGTTTCCTCTTGCCTCGCCGCGATGGCCACCGCGTCGGCGTACGGGACGGTCGAGAAACTGACCATCGAGTAGAGCGGCCTGAAATGCTTGGGGAACCAGCGCGCCAGGCGCTGCTCGTTCTTCTTGTGACGGAGGAACGCCTTCGTGCCCACCTTGTCGCGCATCTCGACGAAGTTGTCAAGCGCGAGGCGGGCGATGGCGTCGGCGTGGGGCTTGCGGGCGCGCTCGTACTCCCAGTACGCGCCGTCGAGGGCGCGCTCCCAGTCCGGCCCGGCGTCGCGGAGCGCGCGGTCCACGCAGTCGCCCAATGAGACACAGTCTTCGAACGAGGCGTTCATCCCCTGGCCGTAGAACGGGACGACGGCGTGCGCGGCGTCGCCCACCAGCACGGCGCGCCCGCCCGCGCGCCACGGGAAGCAGCGCATGGTGACGAGCGAGGAGACTGGGTTGGCGCGCCAGTCGTTGGCGGCGTCGGGCATGAGGGCGAAGGCGTCGGGGAAGCGCTCGCGGAGGTACGCGCGGATGTCGTCGTCCGTGCGCACCGCATCGAAGCCGTCGGGCCCCTCGCGCGGGGCGAAGAGCGTGCAGGTGAACGAGCCGTCGAGGTTTGGCAGCGCGATGAGCATGTACGACCGGCGCGGCCAGATGTGCAGGGCGTGCTTCTCGAGCAGGTGCGTGGGCTCGCCGTTCGCGCCGAGCGGGCCCGCGGGGATGGTCAGTTCCTTGTACGCGTGCTCGAGGTAGTCCTGCGAGAAGTTCACGCGGTCGAGGCGCGTCATCGCGGTGCGCACGGCGGAGAACGCGCCGTCCGCGCCGATGCAGGTGTCGAACGTCACCGGGCTGGGCCCGCCCGGGGGCGCCTCGCCAGCGGGGGCGCCCTCGACGACCATCGCCTCGCGCCGCGCGAAGTCGACATCGACGCAGCGGGTGTCGAACTCGATGGTCGCGCCGGCGCGCTCGGCGGCGTCGAGCAGGAGCATGTTCAGCCCCGCGCGGCTGATGGAGTTGATCGCCTGCACGCCGTCGGGCGAGTAGGGCTGGTACGCGAGGTCGTCTGGCCCGCGCGCGGCGCGAGGGTGGATCATGCGCCCGCGCATGGGGATGGCGAGTTTGAGCGCGTCGTCGGCGAGGCCGATGGAGGCCAGCGCCGCGAGCCCTCGGGTGGAGAGCGCGAGGTTGATGGACCTGCCGCGCTCGGCGCCCGCGAGGCGAGCGTCGGCCCGGCGCTCGAAGAGGCGGACGGCGTGGCCGGACCTGGCGAGGCGCGCGGCGAGCAGCGCGCCGGCGAGCCCGGCGCCGAAGATGGTGAAGGTTGGACGGCCGGAGGCGCTCATGCGTTCGGGCAGCGTAACCAGCGTGTGCGCCGAACAAAAAGGCCCGGTGAACTGAGCCCCGAGCGCAAGCTCGGGACGCACGCAAGGGGCCAACGTCCCGAGCTTGCGCTCGGGGCTCCGCCGAACAAAGAGGGCGAGCGGCGTTGTGCGCGCATTGCGCGGGCGATCACGCGCCCTCGTCGCACGACGAACGCGCTCAGCACATCGTCAATCCGCCGTCCACGCAGATCGTCTGGCCCGTCAGGTAGCCCGCTTCGTCCGACGAGACGTACGCGACGGCGGCGGCGATGTCGTCGGGGGTTCCGAGGCGCTTGACCGCCATCGCCTCCTGCACCTTCGCCTTGATCTCGGCGGGCAGGCCGGCGGTCATGTCCGTCTCGACGAAGCCCGGGGCGACGACGTTCGCGGTCACACCCTTGCCGCCCAGTTCGCGCGCGAGGCTCTTCGTGAGGCCGATGAGCCCAGCCTTCGCCGCTGCGTAGTTCGCCTGGCCCGCGTTGCCGACGACGCCCGAGGTCGAGCCGATGTTCACGATGCGCCCGAACCGGCCCTTCATCATCGCGCGTGCCGCGGCGCGGCAGGCGACGAACGCGCCGGTGAGGTTCACGCGCAGCACGTCCTCGAAGTCGGCGTCGCTCATGCGCAGGGCGAGGCCGTCCTTCGTGATGCCCGCGTTGTTGACGAGGATGTCGAGCCGGCCTTCCTTCTCGATCACCTGCTCGATGGCGCGCTGCAGCGCCGCGATGTCGCCGACGTCCACCGCGCAGACCGCGGCGGAGCCGCCGCCGGGCGCCCCCTCGATCGTCGCCTTC
>CAYVSR010000006.1:0-21548 GCA_964453125.1 uncultured Phycisphaeraceae bacterium
GATGCGGCGCGGTGGCGGTTCTACCTGAAGCATCAATACGAGTTCTCGTGCGACAGCGGATGCTGGAGGTGGAGCGAACCCAGAAAGCCCGGCGGCGTGATCGAGACGAACCGCTACACCATAGGAAACTATTGCGATGGCTCGCTCGTGTCAGCCATCGACGCCGCGATGGCGCGGGAGGTGTCCAAGTGATCGACCCATCCACCGTCACCGTTGACCGCTCCGGCGAGGAGTCGTTCTTCGCGCTCGTTGACCCCGAACTCATCAAGCCGTGGGGGCCGGACGAGGCGTACCGCAAGGTGAAGTTGCCGATGCCGCTGACGAAGGACGTTGGGCAGTGGCTCGCCGCCGCGTACCGCAACGTCGGCTGGCATGTCGAGTGGGTGTACGAGGTCAACGCGACTCCGCAACTCAAGTTCTGGCGCCCGTACCCGAGCGGCATCGCCGGGGCGATCAAGAACGCTCAGACCAACCCGAGCGGGATGGTTGTGCCACCGGCCCATCGTGAGGTGTCTAAGTGACCCGCCCCCGCGCCAAGCCCATCCCCACGCGCGAGTGCCCATCCTGCCACGGCAAGGGATTCTCAGGCGACGCACGAACTATGTCGGGCGTGAAGCAGTGCCCGCGATGCAACGGGCGGAAGGTTGTCGCCAAGTGAAAGCCCCCACCGAAACCGACACCGTGCGCGCGATCCTCGAATGGCTGGCCCTCAGGCGCGTGTTCGCGTGGCGCAACAATACCACGGGCGTCTATGACCCCACGCGGAAGTGCTTCCGCAAGTTCACCGGCATGAAGGGCGTGTCGGACATCCTCGGCGTGCTGCCCGGCGGGCGTCTGCTGGCAATCGAGGCGAAGAAGAAGGGCGGATACCCCACGCCCGAACAACGCGCCTTCATCGAGGCGGTCAACGACGCTGGCGGGCTGGCCTTCGTCGCGCGGTCGGTGGACGACGTTGAGACGCGGCTGATCGGGATCGTCGCCTAGCAGGAGAGAGACATGGAAAACGCGGTAGCCAACAAGATCGTCGGCAAGGTGTCCGAGGTCACAGGTGTGTCAACGCTCAGCGTGTACTCGCGGCATCGGGGGAAGTCCGTCATCTACGCGCGGTTCATCGCCATCGGGCTCATGCGGAACAACACCGGCATGTCCCTCGATGAGATAGGCTGCATGTTCCTGCTGGACCACACGACGGTTCTCGCGGCCCAACGCCGGTGCGAGGGGTTGCGCAAGACTGATCCCCTGTTCATGGCGACCTACGCGAAGGCGGCGCGTGGCCTGAACGGCGTGCTGATCGAGCATGTCCCGAGGCTGGATCGTGGATCGCCCAGTGTGACGCGGGCGAACGAGATACTGGTAGCCGTGGCCGAGGCGTCCCGGCTACCGATGAGCGACCTGCTGGGGAACAGCCGGGTAATGAAGGTGGTTGAGGCGAAGCGGGTGGCGATCGCGCTGCTGCGGGAGATGACGCCCCTCTCGTACGTCGAGATCGCCGCCGTGATGTGCCTTGCGAACCATTCGACGGCGATTACGGCGATCAAGCGGTTCCGCTCGGCCGACAGGTCGGCGTACTCGATTGAGGTCGAGGCTGACGCGCGGGCGGCGCTGGCGAAGGGTTCTAAGTAGGGGGTCACTTCCACAAAAATGAGGACGATTCCCCCGTCACACCATGCCATCGGCAAGCGATTATGTACCCGGACAAGTGGAAGGCGCGCCCCCCCAGCCCGCCGGTCTGCGACTGCTCGCCGTGGCGGTCGCTCTATCCATTGGGCTGTTCGTGCTGATTCCACGGGTTGACCCCCCATCGGAAGTGGTATCATCCCCGGCGCCAAAGGAGACCCGCATGGTTGGATTCGTCGTCATGTTCCGGAACGTGGATGTCGAGAGCCGCGTCGTGAAGAACGCGACGGCGTTCTCCAAGATCGGCGACTTCTGGGTGTTCACGAAGCCGAATCCCAACAGCGAGCAAGACCCCATCAAGGTGTTCGAGGTCCACGACTCGATCTACGGCGGCTGCTACGGCGTCGGGGAAGCGGACTACATCCCGTGAGCGGCGCGACCCCTCCCCGCCCGCCTCGCAGGCCGCGTCGGCCCAAGCGCCCGCGTCGCCCTGGCACGCCCGCGTGATCCCACCAGTTCACCATCATCACAAGGAAATACCATGCACTACCGAAACGGACGAGAAGCGAAGAACGGCGACAAGATCGTGCGACTCAGCAGCGAAGGCAAGGTCGAAGCCTTCGGAGTGCTGCACTCCGCCGTCCCCGGCAACGACCACTGCAACGGCAGCATCGCCGTCGTGCAGGCCATGCAGGAGTACGCCTGCCTGTGCGACTGCCTGCACATCGACGACGTGGCGGCGCTACTGCACGAGAAGGGCCTCGACAAGCGACCCGCTGGCAAGTGATCCTCGAAGGAATCCTCATGCTGCAAGCGGCCATCCACCTCATCGTCACCGGGTACGCGGTCTACCTCGCCTTCCAGCACTCGCGCCGCTGGCCGTTCCTCACCACGTTCGCCATGATCTGCGCGGTCATCATGCTGCGGCGCGGGACGGCGTGGCTGGCGACATCGCACACGGCGGCGGGCATGGCGTGGGTGGTCAAGGCGCGTGAGGACATCACGATCCTGAACAACGTGATCCTGCCGCTGCTGACGACGGTGTTCATGCTGGTGTTCATCATCGAGGCGTCGAAGTACCTCGGGCCGTACGCGGCGAAGCGAGGGGTGGTCAACGGGGTGGCGCGGCATGGGTGACGGCGATTTCAATGAGTTCCGCCGTCTCTACGATCACCAGTTCCACGAACACGCGGAACGTCTCGACAAGGTGGAGTCGATCCAGATGAAGCACGCGACGGACCTGACGGTGCTGAAAGTGAAGGCTGGCATGTTCGGCGCGGCGACCGGCGGGTTGGTCGTGGTGGTGGACACGGTGATGAGGGCGATGCTGTGACATATCGCACCGGACCATTCGCGTGCCACCGATGCGGGCGCGCGGCGATGGGCAAAACGTTCTCGTGCTTCTGTGGGAAGATGTGCTACGAGTTGTGGCACGGCGCGTGGGAGCGACGCTCAGAAGGATTCGGCAAGGATTCGGCTCTGCGCGGCCCAAACGGCCCAAGCCTCTCGTCCGTCATCATGAACGACTACAACAAGAGATTCTTCGGAAGCAAGCCAAGCCCGTATGAACTCGGCGACCTAGACGCATGGGGCCATCAGGTCCGCATCCTTGAGGACATCGATGACTTCGCGGATCGAGACGCTTGGGAGGCCGTGGCATGAAGACCCGCATCCAACACCCATCGCGTCTCGTGACAACCACGCTGGCCCTGCTCGGGCTGGCGATCTGGGTGTTCGTCGTCTACTGGGCGACGAACGCTGGCGGGCCTGTCCGATGAGGCGCGCCATCCTCGCCCTACCGCTGTGCCTTGCCGCGTGCAAAGGAGTGCCGCATGAACCCGCGACGGATCGCATCGCTGTTGGTCAAGTCGAGCGCACTACTCACCGCATGCCTGATCGCGTCGTGCGCAGCAGCCCGCGACCCGACGACGGGGGAGATCGTGGTGGGGTTCGGTCTGGCGAGGCTCCCCGAGACGGGCAACCAACTGATCGCGTCGGCAGCGAAGGCGGCGACGGGCCTCCCGTGGGTGGGGGACGCGGCGCTGGGCCTTCTGGCGGCGACTGGGATCGGGTACGGAGCGGTGAAGCGAGCCGAGAAGAAGGGCGAGGACCGGGGCTACGTCGAGGCACAGACGACATACAGCCCACCGCCGGGGACGGTGCTGGTGCAGGCACTACCCGCTACGATTCCCCCAACCCCCCCGGCTCCGGCCGTCCCGGCGCCAGCAGGAGCAACGCAGTGATGGCATTCCTTGACAACGTGTGGCTGGTCATCTCGCGCAACGCGGAGCATGTCGCGGCCATCGTCGGCGTCATGTGGCTGGGCACGAAGTTCATCCCCGTCATCTCGGGATGGATCGACCGCCTCGGGTCCAAGAAGCCGCCCGCCTCGACCTGAACCGGCCCGTTTCCTTTCGGCCCCGTTGACGCCTGAACCGTGCATGGGCGGGCGTCCGGGGCTTTTCTATTCGCCTACGCCCCGGTGCCGGACGATCCGCCGTCTCCACCAAATCGGTTGTCCGCCGTGATCGTCGTCGCGCCAAGGCCAGCGGAGTTGTACCGCATGAACTTCGCCGACCGCGGGCCGTTCAGGGCTGAGATGGTGAACTGGTACGGGCACCCCTCGACGGAGAACTCGCCGTAGTTGTTCAGGGCCGCGATGGTGCCGCCGCCACGGTAGATGACCTTCGCGCCGGGCGCGATCGTCAGGGACGTGGTGATCGCCGTCGCCGAGCCCGTGATGATGAGGACGCCGTTGCCGGTGACTTCGCCCGTGGCGATGGAGCGTTCGGACGAGAGGCGCCCGTTGCGCAGTTTCATCGTCGTGAACGCGGTGCCGGTCGCCGCCGTCGCCACGGTGCCGTCACCCTCAAAGTTGGTGATGACCGCCGACGCCCCGACGTCCAGATTCGCGGCCCCGGCCCGCATGGTCGTGATCGTGCCGCCCGTGTGGAACATCTTGCCGCCGTGGAGCGTGTCGAGATCGAACGTCGTTGCGGTGCAGGTCCAGTAGAACGTGCCGTAGGCGTTGACCTTGACGGTGGTAGCCGAGAGGGTGACGGGCGTACCGGCCACGCCGAAGTTGCCGCCCCACTCGCGGAAGTCCACCTGCCCGAGCCCGGTGAGCGAGCCGCTGGTCACGTCGCCGTTCACGCGGCCATCGAAGTACCCGTACTCGCCGGTGGTGGGCGGCGTTGACGGCGTGCCGGATTCGGCGGTCCAGTTGCCCGCCGTGCTGATGACGCCGGTTCCCGCGCCACGGTTGAATCGTGCGATGTCGCTAAGTGAGCCAGCCATGCGTTACTCCTCGAAAGCGTGCGAGTGAATGGTAGCGGCGGTCCACTTGCCCTGTGGGCATGACTCGCTCGCAACGACCGCCTTCCCGGCGGGTGAGTAGCCAGTGTGATTCTTCGATGCGGTCAGGACGATGCACCCGCAGGTGGGGAACATGGGATCGCTTCGCCGGTCGTGTCCGACGACGCCGCAGGTGTAGACGTACATGCCGAGCCCGCTGGACCGCGTGAGGGCGGGGCAGTTGGCGCAGGCATCTGCGCGGGCTGTCTGGTCGGACGATGGGGCAATGTCGCCCGAGGCCACGGCTGCGGCATACTTGGCTGCCCCTTTGAGCATGGTCCACGCGGCGGTCATGGCGCGGGCTCCAGATCGGAGTTGTCGCAGTCGGCGCAGTCGGCGAATGGACACGGAACCGGGCCGGTGACGCCGTACACAAGGTCGATGGTCTCGGTGTCCACGATCAGGCCGTTGACTCTCGTTACCGAAACGCTTGCAGTGGCGCTGGCGGCGCACCCGCCCACGGCCACGCTGATTGTGACGCCCGAAGGGATCGGAGGCACGCCAGACGAGTTGAACGTCCCGAGGATGGTTGCCACGGACCACGCGACCACGCCAGACCCGTTGATCTGGAATGAGACGGCCTCGAAACTCCCGCTCGCAATCGGGGGTGGCGATGCGAACGCGGCGCCGTTCCAGTTCAGGGTTGACGTGGTGTTCGTCACCACCCCGGATAGGTTGTTCGTCACCGTCAGCGGTAGGGCGGCGTTCAACTGAACGCACGACCCCACGAAGTTCCCGGTCGTGTTTGCCGCCCGCGTGTTGTCCACCAGAGTCACCCCGAGGCGGACCTGTCGGAACCTTCTGGCGTACGTCAGGGCCACGCCGTACGTCGATGGGCCGACGGCAGTATCGCTAGGCGCGGCGCATAGGGCGTTGGGAACCTCCGAGCAGCACGGCGTGTTCGGCCCACACCCGCACGGCGAGCCGCCCGAGGCGTCCAGCACGTTCCCCGCCCCGTCCGGCAGGATGCACCACGCGCCGTCCGAGATAAGCGCGGCGTTGCCGGTCACGTCGGGCGCCTTCGAAGCGTCAGGACCAGCGTAGCCGTCGCGGCGCCGCCCTCCGCCGTCGTCACCGCCAGCCGGAGGAATCGGTATCCGGTCGAGATATCCGTGGACAGATCCACGCCCGCCCCGGTCAGGGTGGCGCCGGACACGGCAAGCCACGTCCGCCCGTCCATGCACCCCTGAATGGTGGTGACGCACGTTGCGAACGTCGCCCCGGTTTCCTGCACGACCTGAATCGCCGCCGTCTCCATCGGGCCCGCCACGTCGGCGAGCCCGAGCAGGTCGATGGCGTCCGTGACCGTGGTGGTCGAGTTCATGTCCGCGCCGGTCATCACCAGCGACGCCATGCCCTTCTCAGAGGCGGTCAGGGTGTTCGTGCCGTTGTTGGGCGTGGGGATCGTTATCACGGGCACTCACCTGTCAGGATGCCCTCGGTGAGCGCCACGATCCGCGCCACGCCGCCGGGGCGGATGATGAGGCAGGCATCCCCCACCTTGGCCGGGATGATCTTGAGCCGCGTATCGGTCACGGGGACGATGGTGTTGAGGGGGTAGTCGGTCCCGGCGAACCAGACTTCGCCGCTCGACAGCACGGCCTGAGCCGTGTACTTGACCGCTGCCCGCAGCGACGGCACGGTGGCCGTTGCGTTGACGATCCGCCCAACGACGGCCTCGATATCCCCTAGGGGCTGCCTCACGGCGCCACCACGGGGAAGATGGGCAGGAATAGGTTCAGCACCTCGGGGTACACGGCCAACTCGGGGTAGGGCTCGTGGACGACGATGATCGGGTCCGTGGCGATTTCGCCGATGCCGGGTCCGTAGTCCTCGGGTGGGCCCGGCCGGACGTGGTAGGACGCGAATGGGGGCAGCGCCGGGATCGGGATATCAAACGGCGGGTTCTCAATCGGAGGCTCGCCCGGAAGCGCGGTCGGCACTGGCTGCGCCGGAAGCGCCGCCGTGGACCGGAACGACCCCACCAGTTGCGTCACCTTGTCCGAGAGTTCATTCGACGTGAACGACTCGAACAACCACGGGCCTTCCCCAACGCCCGGCCCCGATGAAACGGTGAAGTTCAGGATGTCGATCAACTGCCCATAGAGGGCCGCGTTGAACGCCTCGGACAGCACGTTCACCGTGACCAGCGCCACCGTGTCCCGCCGCTTGAACGCAACGGTATCGGTGACGTACTCGAACGCCGGAGTGCCAGCGATGGGGTACTTGTTGATGAGCGGAACGCCGACCTCGGACGATCCCACCGTGACCGACACCGACCGAAAGCCCACCTCGCTGGGAATCTTGACGTACCGCAGTTCACCCTGCCGAACGAACAGCGCCGTGATGTCCGTGTAGTCTGGCGTGTCATCGACGGCTTCTACGGCGTGCCCGCCGCAGTAGAGCGTGCCGGTATCGAAGATGAACGACTCGCCGAGGGCCGGGATGTTGCCCTGCGCGATGCCAAGCGCGAGCGCCCGGTGCGGTTCCCAGTTGATGCGGAACCGGCGCAGGCGAACGTGGGACGGCCCGGTGTCGCCGCCGCGTGTCAGCGGGAGTTCAATCGTGGTTCCGTCGGTGGGCATTACTGGTCAACGCCCCTTCGCTGGAGTTGGCGGTCAATCGACTGGAGCATCCGAAGCACGCTGGGATCGCCGCCGCCGGACAGGCCGGACATGGGGGCGGGAGGGGCGATAGGTCGCGGGGCGCGAGGGCCGGGACGCATACCAGCGTTGTCGCGCGCGATGGTCTCTCGGCTGTTCGAGAGTTCGTATTCCGCCTCTTCGATCATCAACTGCCCGCGACTGATGCCGCGACGCGCCGCCTGCCTGCGCCGGTTCTCCGCGCGAGGGTCTCCCTTTATCAAACGACCGAACCACGGGATATCCGAGAGCATGTCCCGCACGCTCGCGCCAGCGGGATCGCCCAACGCGAGGATCGACGGGTCGAGAGACGTAACGCCCTTTCGGCGAGACTCTTGTTCGGCAATCGGAACGATCGCGCGAAGCCGACGAATCTCTTTCTCCAGCACGGCCATTCGCTGGTAAATCCTGTCCTGAGCCTTCTCCTCCGCCGTCATCTCGCCCGGCGGAACGTCGGCAACCTTGATCCCGGCGCGGCGCCCAAGGTTCCTAGACGCCCTCGCGTCAAGCGTTTCCTTGGCGGCCTCGTCTCGCGTGCGCGATTGCTCATCGAGCCCAGTCAGCACGCGCCCTAGCCGCTCGCCAAGCGAGACGAACAGGCCGAACGTGCCGATAGCCGCAGTGACGCCTCCCACCAGCGACGTGAGAGGCTTGATCGTGTCCTTGATGCCCTTGCCGAGCCCGAGGAATCCCTTGTTGGCCTTGGCCGTTGACTTGTCGGCGGTGGCCGCGAACTGCTCGACCTTTGCCTCGCCCTGTTTCAGTCCAGCGTCAAGCCCCGCCGAGTTTGCCTCAAGCGAGACGTATGCCTTGCCTACTTCGGTTCCTTCGGCCATGCTTCCCTTAGGTGATCGTCAGTGCGCCGTTGCCACGGAACGAGATGATGTACTCGGGCGTGCCGTCGAACTGGTGATTGATGACCGCCGACTCGGTGACAGCCGCGCCCGCGAAGGTCTGGCCCGTCACCGCCGTAAGGGTCATCGACGAGATGGCCCCGCTCGGCGCCGCCATCACCGCCGTGTCATCCACGCGGCAGGTGTACGTCCCAGACCACTGCATGATGCCGGGGATGAACTCGCGCGTGGTGTCGCCGTAGGACGTGACCTCCACCGACGACTGCTCGTAGTTCAGCGTGAAGGCGTACGGAGAAGTCGCGTACTGCCCCGTAACCGACACGTTCCCGGTGACTCCGTTGATTGCCGCCATGATGCACCTCTATGAGACGAGCGTTGCCTGATACGTCTCGTTCAGTTGAACCGTATGCTCCGTGAAGAATGGCCCGAGGGCCCCAGTCCTACGCATCGCCCGCGCCGTCCAGCCCGACCCCGCAAGCGCCGTCACCGTCTGCCGATGGAACACCGTGCGCAGCCGGTTCGCAATCGTCGCCAGCGCGGTAGGCCCGGCCGTCGGCGCGACGAAGATCGAGAAGTCCAGATCAATCAGCACGTTGTCGCCCGTGGAGTACGAATCCAACTCCTGCTGCGTCGATGGGAAGAACACGAGATACGGGTACGTCGCGCCCTGCGCGGCCTCCACGTTGTAGCCCGCCGTGATGAGCGGCGACGACGCATTGCGCAGCCCGCCCGAGCCGGTGTCGGCGTCGATGGCCGTGTCGATCCCGACTGCAAGCGCGTGCCAACTCATGCCATCACCCGCACGCCGCGCATGTGTGCGCGAACGACCTGAGAGAACAACCGCGCGGCCCGTGGTCCAGCCGTTGCTAGTGCGGGCCGGAGATAGGGCCGCGCGGGGATGTAGACGCTGTTCCCGCCCTTGCCAGCCACGCCGCCGAGTTCGTGGATGCGGGCGTACTTGATGTACTTGTTCGGCCCGATGCGGCGAGACAGCGTGCGCGGCCGATCCCACGTCACCGACCGGCGCAGGTTGCCCGTGCGAAGCCTCGGCATCCCGCCGGGCTCATCGACGAACCCGTACTTGCGGACGTAGGCACGATCACGCTTGGACGCCTGCCGATAGAACGACTTGAACCGGCCCGGCTTCGACAGGTTCGCGCGCACCTGATTCGCTACTTCGTTCGCTGCCGCGTCCATGCCCATAACGGCGGCTTCCTTGAGCCGCGCCGCGTACTGGTCGAATCGCAGAATCACTTGCGTCTTTGCCACGTCAGATCGTCCGCTCCAAGTCCACCTCTACGCCCGTCGCCAGCCCGTCCACGCCCACCACGGCCCGCACGTTCAGCACGTTGAACGTCAGCCCGCCCATCACCACCTGATCCTTCGGGTCGATGTCCTGGTCCTTCGGGAACTCGCCCCGGTACAGTTTCGCGTTCGTCTCGCGCTGATACCTGATGGCCTCGAACCCGCGCACCTCTTCGATGCGGCACAGCACGCCCGTCGCCAGTTCGGCGAACGTCGGCACGGGATACCCGCCAGCGTCCTGCGTCACGGTCGGGCGGTTGATCGTCGCGGATTGGGTGAAGAAGGATTCCACTTACAGCCACACCAGACGGAACGGGTTGAGCAGGAACGCCCGCGAGTCCACCATCTCGGCCGCCGTCTTTGCGGTGTAGGACGGCACGCCCATGCTCTCCGACTGCATCGCCGAGTTGACACGGCGCATGCGGAATATCTCGGCGGCGATCTCCAGACACGCCTGCTTGAGTGATCCCGGTATCGCCACTGCGCCGGACCCGTAGGCCCCGACGTACACCACGCGGTAGTTGCGGAAGCCCTCGATGAAGCGTGGCGACTCGGCGCGGTAGGTTGCCGGGCCGTTGTCATAGCCCCAGTTCTCCGGGTACGCGCGAGCGTTCGCCCACAGCAGCGAGATGTTGCCGCTCTTGGAGTCGAATCGGTAGGACGACGCATCCAACGCCGTTGCCGTCTCGGTTCCGTCCGCGTTGCGCGACAGGGTGGACACGCTCGTGAGCGTCGTGATCGGCGGGTTGTTCACCGTGAGAACCGCCGTCCCGGTGCCGTCGTAGTCCTCGGTGAACGTCGCCGTATCGAACGTGCGCGAGCAATACCGCTCCATCAGGTCCTGCGCGTTGGTGATGCAGTTCCCGAGCAACGTGTCATCGGTTGACGCGGTGATGCCGAGGTACGTCTTCAAGTCCGATGTAGCGATGAGCGCCACTAGATGATCTTCACTTCCACGTAGGCGGTGGTGACGGTTCCGGTGGCGGCGAGCGCCGTCTCGATGCCAACGAGGAACTGATCGCACCCGTCGGTATCGACCGTGTGATCGTTGAGCAGCGGCGTGGTGTAGTTCAGCGTGCCGTCGCTGCAATCGTTCGTGGTGTCCGGCGTCAGTGTGACCTGAGTGGAGCCACCCTTCGTAACGAGCCGCTGCCACTGCTGGGTGCCGGTGCGTCCGAACACGGCGAGTTTGGGCGCGGTGATCGCCGAGATGCCGTCGTCATAGACGAGGCGGAACCGCAGGTGCGTCCCGCGATCCCCCTTCTTGTCGATGAGTTTCCGCGTCGCCGCCGTGATCTCCGCCGTCGGGTCGGTGATCGGGTTCGCGTCGGCATCGTCCGCGCCGGTGGCGTCGATGCAGGTGATCCACTTGGAGGTCTGCGAGACCGGGATCGTCTTCTGGAGCGACCCGTCCGGTTCAACCACCAGACTAAGCGTTGTGCCGAGAGCCATCGTCAGAATCCCCTGTTGCGGAGTGTGGTCGCGCCACCCTCGGGCTGGATGCCGCCGGGGTACTGCTCCACGAGGTTGGTTGGGTACGCCGTCCCTGCAAGGGCGGTGTTGTTCGGCGTGAAGTTGTAAGTCGCTGCGTTGGTGTATCGCGGGTCAACCGCGAGCCCGCCGGGCTGCGCGAGGTCGGTGTTGAGAGCCGCCGGGAAGATGTTCCCCGCCGTGTTGCTGTAGAAGTTGTTGCAGTAGAGAACGTCCTTCACGCCGCCCGCCTGCGCGAAGATTTCGGCGGTGACGGTCGGGGAGGTGTCCGTGCAGTTGATGGCATAGCCGGTGTTGTGCGTGAAGAGGTTGTTGAAGCAGTAGAAGCCGAGCCAGTACGCGGTGGAAGTCGCGTCAACGTCGAGCCGCAGCGCGTCGCCCGTGTTGTACGCGAGCGTGTTGTTCCACATGCGGATGCCGCGCGCGTTGGCGGTGGCCGATCCGGTCGTGGTCGGGTAGATCGCGTGGCGCCCGCAGTGCGAGATGACGTTGCCCGAGATTGTCGGGGCGGTCATCGTGGAGCCGCCGAACGTGAGCCCGCAGCCGAGCGCGTTGTGGATGCGGTTGTTGACGATGGTGATGTAGTCGCTGCTGGTGCAGACGATGGCGTGGTTGACGGACGGCGAGGCGGGCGTGGTCTGCGAGAAGTTCTTGAGGCTGCAACCGTTCACGTACAGGTTGTTGCCCGCGCCAGAGAGACCAACGCCGAAGTAGTCGGTGGCGTGGTCGATCTTCATCCCGAGCACCTGCGTGGTCACGCCGACCGTAATCGCAATCTGCCCGGCCTTCGTCGCGCTGGTGGCCCGCATCTCGAAGTTGGCGAAGGTGACTTGATCGGCCGACGCCACAGAGAAGCACGCGCCGCTGGTCGCTGTCCACGAGATGATCGGCATGACAGCCGCGCCGTACACGCCTCGGATCACCGGGCCCGGAAGCGTCGATGACCCGTCGCGCGCCATCGAAATCGTGGAGGCGTTGGTGTCGGTGAAGCCCGACTCCATCTCCAGAATCCAGCCGCCCATCGCATCGCCAGCAGCCCCGTTGTTGTTCAGCAGTTTGCGGCTGTTCGTGCCGCTGGTCAGCGTGGCGCGCTTGCCGCCGATGGCCCAAGAAACGTCGGTGCCGCCAGTGTTCAGACCCTCGCCTGCGCCGAGCGTGACCTGATCCGGCTGGGAAACAACCGCGGCAACGACGGTCGTGTCTGCCGCCGCAGAGAACCGAACCGTCACGGCATCCGGCTTTGATGCGACCCTGCCGTAGAAGCCAACGCCCGCCGGTCCAGCCCCCGCAACAACGTAAACCGACCCAGTGGTGTAGATGCTGCTATCGGCAACCGTCATGTCGGTTGACGTGGCGGCAATGGAGCCGGTGTCACTGAAAATAATCGGGTTGTTATCCCACTTCCCAATGATCGACGAGAAGTTGCGTTGCCCGGCGGTCGAGATGTTCAGGTAGACGGCGTGAGACCCATCGGTGGCAACTTCAGACAGGTCTTTGGTGCCAATGAAGAACACGACCACTTCGCCGGCCGAGTTGATCGTGCGAGCATCGGTTCCGAACAACGCCGTAGTCGGCCCCGCGCCAGACGCCTCGGTATCCGACCCGCCGACAGCGAACTTGATGACCGGGTACGCCATCGCTTACTTCCTCTTGATCTTCTCGGCCTTGCGTCCGGCCATCGACTTGTTCTCGCCGTGTTCGCCGAATCGCACCGCGCGACGCGAACTCACCAGCGTTGCGCCGATGCCGTCCGCCACCTCAATCGTCTCGCCCCGCGCGTGCTTGCCGTACGGGGCCGTAAGCGTCACCTTCATAAAGACCCGGCCAGCCGTCAGGCCAGCCGGGAATGGGTCAGAAGATCTTGGACTGCGTGATGCCGCGATCCGTGTCGTTCGTCGGCACGTCGTCGGCGCGGTAGAGGATGATGAAGCCCGTCATCAGAGACGCGGCGGCGCCGGGGTCGGCGTGCCACTTGAGGAAGCGGGGGATGGCGTTACGCAGGTCGATGTACGCCACCCAGAAGCCATCGTCGCTCGTCTGGGTCGGGGCCGTGAACTGCGACGCCGAGATGTCAACGTAGGTGCCGCCGCTGGTCTCGCAACCAGCCAGCACCAACTCGGTGAAGTCGGCGGCGCCGATCGCGCCAGCGTGGAAGACGCACATCGCGTAGTGGTAGCCGAGCGTATCGACCGCCGTACCGAGCGTGTCGGTGTCGTTGATCGACTGGGGGACGATGCTCTTGGCGAACTTGCCCCCCTGAATGTCAGTGATGAAACTCATGTGGTTTCTCCTTGTGCGGGGGGTTTAGGACGCCGCGCCGAGCAGGCCGACCACGGGGCCGGGGACCCGGCTCGCTTCGGTGCCGCTGGCGTTGCCCACGTCGTGGACGGTGAGGGCGACGCGCTGCATTCCGCGAATCGCCACGTTGCCGAGTTCAAAGTACCGCTGGTCGCTAGTTGCGATCTCCATCGACCCGCGCACCTCGCCGAACTTGGCCGCGAGGTTGAACGCCCCGAACAGACAGAACACGATGTCCTGAAGGCCCGTGGACGACGCCGTGTCGCGCGGCATGACCTGCGAGAACTTGACGGGGTAGCCGAGGAACTGGGGAACGCGGAGACCGTTCTTGATCTCCATCGCCGTGACGCCGCCAGCGGCCAGTTCCAACTTCATCATGATGTTGGTGTAGACGCGCTTGTGGCACACCCAGCACGCGCCCGGCTCGTTGTCAACGTACGCGGGCGAGAGGCCCAGCACGTTCTCGAAGTCGGTGAGCGTGATATCCGAGCCCTGATTGCCGGACCCGACGAACAGGCCCGCGATGTTGGCGCGGGTCGCCGACAGGTTCAGCATCTTGGTCGTGAAGCCGGTGACATTGAAGTCGGACGCCGTGCCGTCGCCGGTGAAGAAGCAGTCATCTTCCTTGTTGGCGAACGCCTGCGCGATCTCGCCCACCACGAACTCGGCGAAGGGGATCGCCGAATCGTTCATGAGTTCGACGCTGGCCTGCGTGATCGTCTTCATGCCGACCGACACGAGGTTGACGCTTCCGGTCGTGGGGTTCGACTCGGTGATCGTCCCGCCCTCGCCAGGCGCGTAGACCGTGAGCCCGCCGGTGCGCTTGGGGATGGTCAACTGGTCGCGGCTCATGGGCGTCACGGGCACGATCTGCCGCGCGATGCCGTACTTCTCCTTGAGGTCGATCAGCGTCGGGCTGAACTCCTCGGGGATGAAGGCGCCGCCAGCCGTCATCGTCGTTCCGATGTTGGCCTTGGTCACGATGTCATGGTCTTCGTCGGTGGCGACGCGGGGGAAGATAGCCGTCTTCATCCACGCGGTGAACGTCTCGGCCTCGTCCGACGTGCTGAACCGGGTGAGACCCTTGGCGGCGCGGCGGTCGAAGATCTTCCGCTCGACGGTACGGCGGTGCGAGATCGAAGGGACCGTGCCCTCCAGACCACTCACCAGTCGATGCTTCCGCTTGGGCTCGGCAGCGGGCTTGCGAACCGACTCGTCTTCGTCGCCCGCGTCGTCGTTCTCGACAACGAGGCGGACCTTCTTGGCGCCCTTCGTGTTGAGCGTTTCCAGCGTCTCGCCCTTGGGCAGCGCGATCTCGATGGCGCCGTCCGAGTCAGCGATGAACTTCGTGACGTCCGCGAGGGAGCCGTCGCCGTCGTACGCGCACTTTGAGCGCAGCGCGGCGAGCAAATCCTTCCAACTGTTCATGTCATGTCCTTTGCGTCAGAGAAACGAACACGTTTCCGCGTCGTTCCCCTGCGCTCCGGCTGGGCTTGTGGCGCGCCGGTCGGACAAGGGCCGAGTGATGCACGGCCAATCAAAGGGTAGCCACGCCGTCTAGCGTGTCAACCCACCACGATCAGCACGCGACGCTTCGGCGTAGCCACGTCGGGCAGCGCCTTTCGGATCGTCGCCTTCGACACAAGGCCCTTCTCGCCAGCCTCGATCATCGCCTCCACGTTGCACGGCAGCGGGGTGATCGACAACTCCAGCCACTTCCACGAACGAACGATGCTGTCGTGCGGGCCGTACGCCTTCGTCTCGTCGGGCGTCGGGCGCCCGTAGAGGGTGGGGATGAACCCAACCGACGTTCCGGTGACGACGCCATCCTGCACCATCTCGCGGACCTCGGTAGCGAACTCGCCCTTGCCGAAGGTCATGTTGACGATCCACTTGCCGCCCTTGAGGGACGCATAGCGGAGCCGCGCGATGGGCACGTTGTAGTCGTGGTTCCAGAAGATCGTGCGGTTCTTGAAGAAGTATGACGTGTCGGCGCCGGACGGCACAACCACCTCTGAGTCAAGGTCAACGTCGGCCGTGTTGGCGATGACCACCACGCCGCGATCCTCGCCAGCGTCCTTGTGGTCGAACCGCATCGCCACACGCTTGACCTTCACCGGGTCGCGCACAACGTGCCGACGCGCGATCTTGAGTTCCAGTTCGTTCATGCCGAACCCTCCAGCCAAGCCTTGTCCACCACGAAGATCGCCATGCACCGATCATTGGGGTGCGCCGGGGCGGACACCACGGGCGCGTAGTCGTTCGTGTAGACCGTGCCCTCCGTGCCGATGACCGTCTCGCCCAGCCCCCAGAATGTCCCGTCGATGCCGATGTCACCACGCTTGGCGATGGCCCGGCAGAGTTCGCACGCCCCGCCCGCCAGCAGCCACCGCTTCTTCATCGGCACGCCGGTCTGCCGCATCTGCTCGATGCGCCCCAGCCCGTTGAACCGCGCCGTCTCGGTTCGCGCGATGGCCTCGGCACGCTCGGGCGCCAGATCGAACACCGACGCGATGCGGTCCTTGAGTTGCTGGATGTTCTCGCCCGACTCGACGCCGGCCTGCAACGCGAGGCGTATTTGCTTCTCGGTTTCCTCGTTGACGCTCGTCACGAACCGCCCGGCGTCGCGGTTGAACGCCTCGACGTAGTGCGGATCGTCCACGTCGAAGTCGGTGCTGGGAATGGGCTTCTCGCCCACCATGTCCAGCAGTTCATTGACGGCCTGAGCCGCGCCAGCCGACGTGATGCTGTCCAGCGATGACCGCACGGTGGAAAGCAACTTCACGTCCCAGCCAGAAGACGCGAGGCCCCATTCGATGATGGCCTCGGCGATGCCCTTGATCGCCAGCGGCTTATCGTCCATTGCAGCAAGCGCCGCGTCCTTCTGGTCATCGAAGTAGCCGCGCAGTTCCTTGACGAACCTGGACGGCGGCTCGGGATGCTGCGGCAACTCGCCCTCGGGCTCGCCGGTCGGCGTGCCTTCCGAGTATTCGTCGGACGGTGGCGGCGCGTCCTTGCAGCAGGCGCACGTCCCGGCCCAGATCGCTTTCAGGCTGGCATGTCGCGCAGCCACTTCTCCAGCATCGCCCGCACCTGCGATTCCTCCGCTATCGCCCGCTCCGGGCTGTCCAGCACCACGCGCAGACTTACCGTCAGCGTCGCCATCGGCTCGGTCACTTCCCGGCTTATCGCCGTCGTCAGCGTCAGCGTTCCCTGCGCCTTCGCTTCCACCAGTCGATCCATCGTCAGTCTCCGGTTCGGCGATCACCGTCACCTGCGCAGCGACCATCGCCGCAGCGTTCGCCTGATCCATGCCGATCACACCCACGAGGAACGCCGTCGCCGCTTCCGGCGCGAGGATGCCGCCCTGCACCTTCGCCAGCACGTCAAGGATCGCCGTCCCGCGCGCCGGGTCATACGTCGGCACGGGCGCAGCGACGATCTCCGCGTCCACTTCGCCCACGGGCTCGACCACGCCGGATCGCAAGGCGTCGCCGCCCTCGATGGCGTCCATGCCCTCGATCATCCGCGCCTCATTCGGCGTGATGATGCCGGATGTAACGTAGGTTACGTTCCGGTCACGGATGAACACCTGATCCTCGGGAACGGGGTTCTCGTACGTCACCCACGCATCGCCCGGTTCGTCGCCGAACAGCGGCAGGATGTCGTTCGTCATCCGATCCGCGAGGATGCACAGGCGCGGCAGGATCGACAGGCGGAGGAACTGCGTCATCCCTTCCTGCGCGTTCGCAAGGTTGACGTTCTCGACCGACAGCAGGGACACCGGCACGCCGAACGCCGTGGCGATGGTGTCCCGATTCCACTTCTGCTGCTCGATCCACTGGAGTTCCTTCGGCGACCACTGGAGCGGCGAGAGTGTCACGTCGCCCGTCAGGACGATGTGCTTGCCCCGCTTCGCCACGCCCCGATGCCGGGCGTTCAACTTCTGCTCGATGTTCTCGATGACTTCCTTGGGCGCCGCGCCGTTCTTCACGATCCACGCGTAGTCGGGGCGCGCCTGATTGTCGATCAACGCCAACTCGTGCTGGTCGCCGGCGGCGTAGATATCCGCGCTCGCCATGATGGCCCGGATCGGCGACAGCCCGTAGTACGGATCGAACGGGTTGGCGAGCCTCGCATGACTCACCTCGTCAACGTCCATGCGGTCCGCGCTCGCAACGTCGCGCCCGTAGAAGTACCCCGACACGAGCCCGTCCTTACTCGGGATCACCTTCGTGTACTGCGGCGCCATCGTCCACAACTCGGACGGCGCGCGACCCTTCGGCCCGACGATGTGCCAGTACGAGTTGCCCGACGACTCAAGGAACATCGCGTCCAGTTGCGCGAACTCGGAGCCGGACTGGTGCGGGTTCGGCTTCTGGAGCAGCCGCAGCAGCGGGTGATCGGGCACCTTCTCGATATCGTCGTCGTCCTTCGCCCACATCGCGGCCTTGCCGACAGCAGACGAACGGAGATAGTCGAGCGTCTTCCGATCAACTCGCTTGCCCTTGCGGCCATTGCGCGCCTTCCGGTACACCATCGGCGAGCAGCCCGCGATGACCGATGACTTGCGATCAACGGCGGCGTAGACGTAGTTCGCCAGCCGGGCGATCTCCGACATGGCCTGCGGGTTGGTTGGTGATCCTTTGGCGGCGGCGACTTCACCCGTTCGCACGGTTGCGGCGATGTACGCCTCGGGCGTGGTTGCCTTCGTGGGCTTCTTTGCCACTAGAACCAGTCATCCTCGGGCTCGTGCCCTCCCGCGAACACCACTGACACCTCGTTGGACGCCGGGTTGAGTATACCGCTGACCGCAAGGGCGTGGGCACATACGCAATCGTCGTGCATGCCCTCGGGCGCCGTGTACCTGACCCCGGTGCGGGAATACTCGTACTCGAACGACTCCGTTTCGTTCCGCCAGAGCCCGTCCGACACGGTGGTGCGCCGGGACTGGAAGGCCACCGCCAGCCCCTCCATGATCCGCTGCTTTGACTGGCTGGAGAACTTGAACCCCTCCACCCGCGGCAGTTCCCGCTGGAGCGATTCCACGATGGGGTCGCCCACCCCCGTGCTGTCCACGATGGCCCGCGTGTCCCCGATGAGCGACTTGAGCCGCCCGATGGTGGACTCCCACGGCCCTTGCCACCGCTCGAACCGGCACCATCGCCCGTTGGCGGCGAGGCCGATGGCAACCGTCCAGTCGGTTGACTTGGCAAGGTCCACGCCCCAGATGACCGGCGGGCCGGGGTCGGGCCCGGCGACGCACGCCTCGATGTGGCTGATCCCGAACGGGTTGCCCGCGTCGTCGGAGGGGATCGCTTCGTAGAGTTCTCGGAACGCATCGGCGGGCAGCAGGGCGCGGGCTTCCTCGACCTCGCCAGCCTCGATGACCCCGGCCTCTACGGCGTCGATGGCGGTGATGCGGGAGTACCGCATGTCCTTCGCCCCGCCCTCGGCCTTGCGGGCGAGCCGGTACGCCCAGTTCTTCCGCCCCTTCACGTTGCCGATGATGCGGAGCGGGCCGCGCGTGGCGGTGAGCGTTGACCGCACGGCGACGAACGCCTCCTCCTTGACGCGCGATGCCTCGTCGATCACGGCCCGCATGTAGTCGGGGCCGTAGATGCGGTCGGTGTTGTCCGACCCCATGAACATGATCGTGCCGCCGCCCTTCACCCAGACCTTGAGCGGGTCTTTCGACGAGCCCCAGTCAGAGCCGGACGGATCGCACCGCGTCAGCATGCGCACGGTGCGCGAGAACATGACCTCGGCCTGCGGGAACACGGGCGACAGCCACAGGTAGGTGCCGGGCGTGGTGATGGCGCCTTCGAGCAGCCATGTGAGTGCGCCGACCGACTTCCCGGCCTTCGTTGCCGCCTCGCATACCGACACCCTCGCCGGGCAGAAGAACACATCCCTCTGCTTCGGATACAGCGACGGTAGAACCCAGTGGGCCACTTAGTCGATGATACCCAGCGTGCCGGAGCAGTCGGGGTAGGTGGGCAGACGTTCCGGCGTCACGACCTCAATCGTCCGCACGCCGTCTCGCTCGACAACGCGGTAGCGGTCGGTTGTGAAGTAGAACGGCGACGCGGCCCGGTCTTCCTCCGACCACTCGACCGGATCTGGGCGCCGCCTGGACTTCCACTCACCCACCCGTCGCCCCGTTCAGCACGCCGAGCAGGAACATCATGCCGCCGATGATGAGGAACGCGATGATGATGCCCTTGGCGATGGAGGCGGATTGCGATTCAGGCTTCTTGGGTTCGGACATGGTGGTTCCTTTCGTTGTGCGCTCAGCCGCCGCGATCGAAGGCGACCGTGTGCGTCTGCTTCACGTTCTCGGTTGCGAGGCCGGAGTCGAGACGCGACGACTTGTCGGCGACCTCGTACATCCGCAGATTGTGGGAAAGGGCCGCGCTCGCCAACTTGACCGCTGCGGCTCGGATGCGCGGCGAGTCGTTCCGCATGAGGCCGGCGACCACCAGCGGTATCGCGTCGGCGAGTTCCTTCGGGATCGGGACGGATCGGGCGTGGTGGTCCTCCATCGTCCGTATCACGGTGTCGATGGAGAGACGCGGCGTTGGCCGGATGATCGCCTCGGCGAGTTCTTCGGCTGACTTGGTGGCGAGGGCGGTCATTCGCGCGTCGCCTTCTTGCCGGTCAGGTTCTCCCACCGCTGCACGATGACGTCGCAGTATGCCGGGCTGATCTCCATGCCGAAGCAGCGGCGACCAACCTGCTCGGACGCGATGAATGCCGTACCAGAGCCCGCGAACATGTCGGCCACCGCGTCGCCAGCATCGCTGTTGTTCTGGTAGGCGTTGGCGTACAACTCAACCGGCTTCATGGTTGGATGCTCGGCGGAGGCCCTCGGTTTGTCTACTTCCCACACACTGGTCTTGTGCTTGCCGAGCATCGGTCGCTTGTGCCGCTTGCCCCACGTCAGAAGAATCGGCTCGTGCGCGTAGTCGTAGTCGAGCCTGCCCATGCTGAACGTCGGCGCCGACTTCTTCCAGATGAGGACGTGTCTAACCGGAAGCCCGGCCTCTCGCATCATCATCATCATCATGCCGAGTTCGCCGCCCTGCGGGGCCGTCACGAACAGAGTGCAATCATCGGCCATGACCAACTCGCGCGTGTTGGTGAAGGACGGGAGCAGAGAGGACTTGAGTTCCTCCGGCCCCATGTCGTCGTCGGTGATGTTCTCCAAACAGCGTCCAGCCTTCTGGACGCTGTTGAGAAATCGGTTCTTCGCGCCGATGGACACACCATACGGCGGGTCTTGAAAGACGCACGACGCACGGGCGCCGGTCATCAGGCGCTCTACGTCGTCCTTGATCGCGCTGTCGCCGCACAGAAGCCGGTGCGACCCGAGCAGCCACAGGTCGCCAGCCTTCGTGATCGGATCAGCCGGCGGCTCCGGCGCCTCGTCCTCCACCACCTCTACCGGATCGCCCAGCGCCGCAAGGTCCGCGTCGTCGAACCCCGTCAGCAGGCGCTCGGCGTCAGGCAGCGAGTTCAGCAGCGCCGCCAGCGCGTCATCGTCCCACTCCGCGAGTTCCGCCGTCCGGTTGTCCGCGATGGCGAACGACACGGCCTCGATATCGGAGTCATCGACCACGAGGCACGCCGCCTCGGTCCAGCCGAGTTCCTTCATCGCCTCAAGGCGACCGTTGCCCGCGCGAACGATCATGCCGTTGCGTTGCACGATGAGCGGTAGGCGTTGACCCCAGCGACCGAGCGACGCCTTGATGGCGTCGATGTTCTTCCGGTCGTGGCGGCGGGCGTTGGCCGGATCGGGGTTGAGTGAGTCAATCGGCGTGGCGAGGGCCAAGAGGCCCGGAGCGATGGGCGACGCCGCGACCATCTCCAGAGCCCCCGCTTTCCCCCCGCTGGCAAGCACTTTCTTGCTCAAGCGATGGCCCTCACAATCAGAATCGTAACCCCGATTACAACCGCGACCCCGAGGTTGCCGAGAAACGTGCCG